>CAIWHP010000111.1 GCA_903912445.1 uncultured Lentisphaerota bacterium | reverse complement strand
TGCAACTCGAGGCGCTGGCGTTGACCGATCATGACACCACGGAGGGGCTGGCGCGCTTTCTGGCCGCTGCTGCGCGGTACGGGGTCCGCGGCGTCCCCGGCGTCGAGATCAGCGCCGAACACCATCCCGGTGCGATGCACATACTCGGCTATCTCTTCGATCCCGCCCACGCCGGCCTGCAGGCGCAGCTGGCGCAGCTCCGCGCGGGGCGTTCCGAGCGCAACCGCCAGATCATGGACAAGCTCCGGGCGCTCGGCCTGGAGCTGACGTGGGATGAGGTTCATGCGCTCGCCGGCGGGGAAGTGGTGGGCCGGCCGCATTTTGCGCGGGCGCTGATGGCCCGCGGACACGTGCAGGACAAAGACGAGGCGTTTGCCAAACTGCTCGCCCGCGGCCGGCCGGCCTATGCCGAGCGCTTCCGCCTCTCACCAGCGGCGTCGATCCAGATGATCCGTGCCGCGGGCGGCGTGGCGGTGCTCGCGCATCCCTGTTCCCTCAAGCTCGGTCAAAAGCAGTTGCGGGCGGTGTTGCTGGAACTGCGCGCCGCCGGGCTCGGGGGCGTGGAGGTCTATCACAGCGAACACAACCCCCGCCAGACCCGGCTGTATCTGCGGCTCGCCGCCGACCTGGGGCTGGCCTGCACCGGCGGGTCCGACTTTCACGGCACGCTGATGCCGGATATCAGGCTGGGCCACGGTTTCGGCGGGTTGCGTGTGCCGGCCGACCTGCTGCCGAAACTGGAGGCGCAGTGTCCCCGGTGAAAGGGTGCGCCGGGCCAACGCAAAACGGCGTTGAGGTTTGGCGCGGAGTCGTTATGCTGGCCGCATGACGACCGGTGACCAGGCGCGCATCGCGCAGCTGCGGAAGGAAATCGAGCGACACAACCGCCTGTACTACACGGAGGCGGCCCCAGAGCTCTCCGACCGCGACTATGACCTGCTGTACAAGGAGTTGCAGCAGCTCGAGGCGCAGCATCCGGAATGGATCACGCCGGACTCGCCCACACAGCGCGTCGGCGGCGCGCCACTCAAGGAATTCCACCGTGTCCGCCATATCGCCCCGATGCTGTCCCTCGACAAACGCGAGGACCTGAAAGAGCTCGAATTGTTCGAGGCCGAGGTCAGCAAGAAAATTGCGCGCTTCGTGCCGGACTACATCGTGGAGCCGAAAATTGACGGGGTCTCGATCTCCGTTCATTACGTCGATGGTCTGCTGGCGCTGGGCGTTACGCGTGGCGATGGCGAAGCCGGCGACGACATCACCGCCAACCTCCGGACCCTCCCGGACATCCCCTTGCGCCTGAACTTCGACGGCACGCCGCCCCATTTGCTCGAGGTGCGCGGCGAGGCCTACATGATCGAGGCCGACCGTATCGCCTTGAACGAGGGCCTGCGCGCACGCGGGGAAAAAACGTTCGCGAACACCCGCAACGCCACCGCCGGATCCCTGAAGCAACTCGACCCGAAGGTGGTGGCGCAACGCCGGCTGCATGCGGTTTTCTATTCCCTGGGCGCGATGGATGGCATCAGCTTCGCCAGCCACGAGGAGGAACTGGACAGCTTCCGGAAGCTCGGGCTCACTCCGCCTGCGCTCTGGTTTAAGGTCCACGGCATGGCGGCGGCGGAGGCCAAGGCGCGCGAGCTCAAGGAGCGCGAGGGTGAGCTGCCGTATGAAATCGATGGCTGTGTCATCAAGATCAACGACAACAAAATCTGCGGCCAGCTCGGCCTGAAAACGAACGTGCCGGCCTACGCCATCGCCTATAAACGGCCCGAGTGGTTCAACGAGGCGACGACGAAGCTCAACAACATCGTCGTGCAGGTCGGCCGCACCGGCGTGCTCACGCCGGTTGCCGAGGTCGAAACGGTGTTCCTCGATGGCACGAATATCTCGCGCATCACGCTGCACAATGCGGAGGAGATCGCGCGGAAGGATATCCATATTGGCGACATGGTCACCATCAAGCGGGCGGGGCGTGTGATCCCGGCGGTGGTCCGCGTCCTGGATGATCAGCGCACGGGCGCCGAGCAGCCTTTTCATATGCCGACGCGCTGTCCGTCCTGCGGCGGGCCGGTGCTCAAGCGGCAGTTGGGCGGGGGCGAAAATGAGGTGGCCCTGCGCTGTGAAAATGAGGCCTGCCCGGAGCAGCAGGCGCGGTGGATCGAATATTTTGCGAGCCGAGGTGCGTTGAATATCGAGGGGCTTGGCGGCATCGTCGCCGATAAGCTGGTTGCCACCGGGGTGGCCCGCTCCCCCTTCGATCTGTTCAAGCTCAACTCCGAGCAACTGGCGAAGCTGAACTTAGGAACCCCGGACGAGCCTCGTATCCTGGGCGCCAAGACTGCGGAGCGCATAATGGCTTCATTGGCGGCCGCCAAGGCAGCCCCCGTGGAGAAATGGATCATGGCGATCGGGATTCCCTCGGTAGGGGATGAAACGGCGAGGGACCTGTCCAAGTTACATGCCGGACTCCATGCGTTGCGGGCCTCGACAATTCTCCGGGACTGCCTGCGGCTGCGGGAACTTGTGGACGAAGCCGATGCTGTCAATCCCCTGTCGACCAAGAACCGGCCCCACCATGAGCAGGACAGGCAAACGCGCCTGCAGCGTCAGAAAAGTTTGAACGAGGAAATCGTGAGGCTGGTAAAGGCTTTGGAATCCGTTCATGTGGGCGTCGTGCTGCGACGCAAGCCGCGCAAGGCTTTCCCTGACGTGCCTTGCCTGGAAGTGACTGGCGGCATTGATGCTGACATTGCCAAAAGCGTTTTGGCGTTCTTTGATTCCAAAGCCGGGCAGCATGTCCTTGAGGCGGTTGACGCCTTGCACCTCCAGCCCCAAAGCGGTGCGACCGGGCCGCTGGCCGCAACCTCCAGTTCATTTTCGGGGAAGCAATTTGTGCTTACCGGCAGCCTGTCGTCGCTGTCACGGCAGGAGGCGGAGGACCAAATCCGCAAACACGGTGGCAAGCCGTCCGGCGCGGTGAGTTCCAAGACCGATTATCTCGTTGCCGGTTCAGGGGGCGGAGCAAAACGTGATGAGGCGAACAAGTTGGGTGTGCCTGTCATTGATGAAGCGGCCTTTCTGCAGATGCTCGGTCTTGATCCGCAGAAGAAACGGGCAGAGCAGCCGAGGCCGGGTGAACTGTTTTAGGGCTGGCATCACCATGCCGCCCCCGCGCCTGCGGACCGGACGCTTCTGCAGGATGGCGCTGGATTTTTTGTTGGAAAGGCGGTAATAACAGCCGGCACGCAGCAGCGCCGGACGCGCGAGCGGGCGCAGGTCCGGGAACTGGGCGTGAGCGCGTTCGATAAGCAGCCTTTTGCGGAGCAGCTGAACCAACGGATGTGAAGATGCGCGAAGATGGTCCAAAGCGGTGTTCGTATCGCGATGAGTTGCGCCGGGAACGCCTGAAGAAAGCGCTGCTTTTTTGGGGCGCCGTGCTGCTGGTGGCGATGGCGCTCGCCGGCTGGGCGGTCCTGCAGAATATGCGCATCGGTTCGGGCCGGATCAGCGGTTTTGATCCCACCCAGAAGTGGCACAAGGGCGTGGACAACCCTTACGCCAACCCTAACCCCAACTAGCGCGGGCGCCGCGGGCGGTTCTTGGCGTCCACGAGGATGATGGTCGGCTTGTGGGTGCGCAGTTCCGCGTCGGTCAGCTGCGCGTAGGTCAGGATCACCACGAGATCTCCCGGCAACCCCAGGCGTGCGGCCGGGCCGTTGAGCATCACCGTGCCGGAGCCGGCGGGCGCCTCGATCGCGTAGGTGACCAGGCGCGCCGCGTTGTTCAGGTTGAGCACATGCACCTGCTCGAACGGCAGGATGCCGGCGCGCTGCATCAGCGCGCGGTCGAGCGTGATGCTGCCTTCATAGTCCGGTTCGACCCCTGTCAGGGTTGCCCGATGAATCTTCGATTTTAAGAGGGTGTGTTGCACGCGCGGCATCCTGAACGATTTCCCCAAACCTTGGAAGATTATTTTTCCCAGCCCGCGGTATTTCAAAAAGGACGCCGCCCCCCGGCGCCTCTCGGGGACAGCGGATGCGCGTTCAGGCTGGACGGCGTCCGCGCCGTGGTGTAGGTCAACGGCGCATGAGCGTCCTGTTGATCACGCCGCCGATGCTGCAGCTGAACGCGTCCTATGCCGCGACGCCGCGGCTGACGGGCTGGCTGCGCGCGCGCGGCGTCGCGGTGACGCAGGCGGACCTCTCCTTGGAACTCGCGTTGCGCCTGTTTTCGCGCCGTGGCGTGGAGGCCATGGCCCGCGCGCTGCCGCGGCGCTCGGCGTCGCCCTCGGTGCAATATTTCCGGCCCCGCCACGCGCGCTATGCCGCGGCCGTGGAGGCTGCGGTGCAGTTCCTGCAGGGCCGTGCGCCGCAGCACGCCGCGCGGATCCTCACGCGCCGCTGGCTGCCGGAAGGCCCGCGCTTTGCGCAGCTCGAGGCAACGGGCGCACGGCTCGAACTCACGCCGGAGGAGTTCGCGCGGCACCTCGCCAGCCTGTTCCTCGACGATCTGGCCGATGTGATCCGCGACGGGGTGGATGAGCGCTTCGAGCTGGCACGCTATGCCGAACATCTCGCGCTTGCGGCGACTTCGTTTGAGCCACTGCGCGCCGCCTTGGCCGCGCCGCCGACGCTCGTGGACCGCCTGCTCGCCCAGCTGACCGCCCGGCTCGTCCGGCGCGTGCGGCCCACGCTCGTCGGCCTGACCGTGCCGTTCCCCGGCAACCTCTATGGCGCGCTGCGCATCGCGCAGACCATCCGCCGCCTCGCCCCGCACACGCGGATTGCGCTCGGCGGGGGCTATGTGAACACCGAGTTGCGCCAGATCGCCGAGCCGCGCCTGTTCGACTGGGTGGACTTCGTCACCCTCGATGACGGCGAGCAGCCGCTGGCCTGTCTCGTCGAGCACCTGCGCGGGCGCCGCCGCGCGCACCGGCTCTGCCGCACCTTCGTCCGCGAGCAGGGCCGCGTGGTCTTCCACGACGCGCCGGGGGCCGCCGCGCCGCGCTTCCGCGACCTGCCCGCGCCGAGCTACGCGGGGCTGGCGCCGCGCCGCTACCTCGCGCTGTTGGAGCAGCCGAACCCGATGCTGCGGCTGTGGTCGGACGGTTTCTGGAACCGGCTGACCCTCGCGCACGGCTGCTACTGGCGGCGCTGCGCGTTCTGCGACACGGGCCTCGGTTACATCCGCGAGTTCGCGCCGGGCACGCCCGACCGGCTGGTGGACCACATCGAGGCGTTGCAGGCCGAGACCGGCGTCAGCGCCTTCCATTTTGTGGACGAGGCCGCGCCGCCGGCGTTGCTCGCCGCGCTGGCCGGCCGGTTGCTGGCGCGCGGCGTCCGCATCCGCTGGTGGGCGAATATCCGCTTTGAGCGCGCGTTCACGCCGGACCTGTGCCACCAGCTGGCGCGTGCCGGGTGTATCGCCGTGACCGCCGGACTGGAGACCGCACACGACCGTACCCTGCGGCTGATGCACAAGGGCGTGACCGTTGCGCAGGCCGCGCGCGTCGCCCGCGCCTGCGCGGACGCCGGCCTCCTGGTCCACGTCTACCTGATGTACGGCTTCCCGACGCAGACGCTGCCCGAGACCCGCGCGGGGCTGGAGGTGGTCCGCCGCTGGTTTGCCGCCGGCTGGATTCAATCCGCTTACTGGCACCGTTTTGCGCTGACGGCGCACAGCGCCATCGCCCGCGAACCGGAGCGGTACGGCCTCCGTCTCCTGCCGTACCAGACAAGTTTTGCCCTGAACGAAATCCCGTTTGTCGAGGCCCGCGCGCCGGACTGGACACGGATTGGCCGCGTCCTGCGGAAGGCGATCTTCAATTATATGCACGGCGTCGGCCTCGACTGGCCCGTCCGCCGCTGGTTCATGGAAACTGTTTGACCCGGCGGCGGCGGCGGCGGTATAAGCAGTCTGCGCAAATTGAAGGAGTGGAATCATGGCCGAAGTACAGCTTGATGATGTGTCGCGGCGTCTGCGCGACACGTTCGAAAAAGGTTTTGCGGCGTTCGAGCGCAACAACCTGGATTACGCGATCAGCATGTTTGAGGCGGTGGTGGAGCAGGAGCCGCGGCTGCTGAAGGCGCGCAAGTATCTGCGCGCGGCCGAGGTGCGCAAGTTCTTGGATGCCGGGAGCGGGGCCTCCAAGCATATGAGCGCGATGCTCTCCAACCTGCCGGGGCTGATCAAGGCGAAGTTGTTGCTCAAGAAAAAGCCGGACCAGGCGCTCGCGGTGATGGAGAAGCTGCTCAAGGCCGACCCGCTCCAGCCGCAGTTCATCCAGACGTTTGCGCTGGCGGCGGTGGGGGCCGGGTTGCCCGAGGCGGCGCTCCAGACGCTGGAGGTGGCGCGCGAATACGACCCCGAGAATGTCATGCTGTTGCGCCAGCTGGGCCAGCTCTACAAGGATACCGGCAAGACGCAGGAGGCGCGCCTGTGCTACGAGGTGGTCGCGCGGCTCAAGCCGAACGATCCGGTCTCGATCAAGAACTACAAGGACTCCATCGCCCTCGACACGATGAAGAAGGGCGGCTGGGAGACGGCCAAGGATCACCGCGAGCTGATCAAGGACAAGAAGGAAGCGGCGAGCCTCGAGACGGACAACAAGGCTGTCAAGTCGGACGCAGACCTCGATTCGCTCATCACGGAATTCCGCCAGCGCATCGAAAAGGAGCCGGAGAACATCAACTACCGCCGCGTGCTGGCCGAGCACTGCGCGCGCGCCAAGCGCTTCGACGAGGCGCTGGACGTGCTGCGCGAGGCCCAGAAGATCACCGGCCGCGCCGATCCGCAGGTGGACCGCGCCATCAGCACCCTCACCATCCAGAAATACGATGCGGCGATCGAGACCGCCCAGGAGGCGGGCGACACGGCCGCCGTCGCCACCAACACGCACGCCAAGGACGAATATGTCTTTGCCAACGCCAAGGAGCTGGTCACGCGCTATCCGAACGACCTGCAATTCCACTATGAGTTGGGCGTGCTCTACTATGAGCGCGGCATGATCACGGAGGCGATCGAGGGGTTCCAGCTGGCGCAGCGCAATCCGCAGCGCCGCACCCGGGCGCTCTATTACCTCGCGCTCTGCTTCAAGAACAAGAAGCAGTACGATATCGCGCTCGAGCAGCTCCAGAAGGCCGCCGAGGAGCTCAGCTTGATGGACGATACGAAGAAGGACATCGTCTATGAGATGGGCCTGCTGCACGACGCGATGGGGCAGACCGACAAGGCCGTCGAGCGCTTCAAAGAGATTTATGGGGTGGACATCCGTTACAAGGATGTGGCGCAGCGTATTGAGCAGGCTTACAAGCGCTGATCCGCTGTCGCGTTGTGTCCCCGCCACGCTGCTGGCCCTGCTGCTGGCCGGCTGCGGGCCGCGGGTTTCTGGCGTTTCCGCCTATGCCCGCCCGGCCCCGCTGCGCCCGGACGCCGGCGAGTTTTCCGTGATGACCTATAACCTGCGGCTCTACGGCGCTGAAGACCGCGAGGGCGGCGGCCCGCAGGCTGATCCCAAGCCGGAGGCCGAACGGGCCGCCCTCGTCGCCGTGCTGGCCGCGGAGCGGCCCGCGGTGCTCGCCCTCCAGGAGATGGGCGGACCCGAGTTTTTCGCCAGCTTCCGCGCGGAGCTGAAAAGCCACGGCCTCGACTATCCCCACGCCGAGTATGTGCAGCGCGGGCGGCAGCAGGCGAACCTCGCGCTCTTGAGCCGCTTCCCGATCAGTGCCCGCGAGCCGCACACCAACGACGTCTATCGCATCGGCGCCGCGCAGGTGCCTGTAGCGCGCGGCTTCCTCGATGTGACGATCGCGGTCAATCGGGACTACACCTTCCGGATCCTGGTCGCGCACCTGAAATCGAAGGTGTTCCACCAGCTCGGGCAGACCGAGATGCGGCGCAACGAGGCGCGGCTGCTCAACAACCACGTCCGGGCCGCGCTCAAGGGGGCTCCGGCGCTCAACCTGCTCGTCGTCGGCGACTTGAACGACGCGCCGGAGTCCGCGGCGTTGCACGAGGTCCGGGGCGGGCGCCTGCCGTGTCTGGAGGATGTGCGCCCGGCGGATGCCTGGGGCGATGTGTGGACGCATTGCGCGGCGCAGGGGGATGAATACGGGCGGCTGGACTACATCCTGGTCAGCCGCGGGATGCAGCCGGAGTTGGTGCGCGAAAAAACCTATGCCATCCGGCATCCGCTCATGTTGCGCGGTTCCGACCACCGGCCGATCATGGCCGTTTTCAAGGCGCACGAGCGCGGCCAGGCGGCGGCGGGCGGGTAGGGGGGGGGCTCAGCGTTTGGCGTCGGCGGGCGGCACCGGCACGGCCATCAACTTGTAGGTCCGCACGCGGTTCGGATTCTCCGGGATGCTCATCTCGATCGGTGCGCCGGTGCCGCGCAAGTTGGCGCCGTTCGGCAGCGGCGTCCATTGCGTCGCCGTAAAGCGGTCGCCCACGAGGACGGTGTAGATCAGGTCTTTTTGCGAATCCCAGCGCAGGAGCGTCTGGCCGTTCGCCGTGGCGGTGATCAGGTGCGTCACGATCTTGTGCTTCTCGGCGTCCGTCGGGACGCGGACGCAGCCCGCGCCCGCCCATAGCACGAGCGCGGCCAAGGCCGCGCTCAAGTGTGTCCGCCAACCAAGTGCCTGGCCCTGAGGGTTCATGCCGGTCGCATTATTTTACGGCCGGCGCCGTCGGTTCGACGATCGCGGCGGGCGGGGTGGTGGTGGAGGACGCCTTGGGCTCGCCCCGGCGGCGGAGTGTGATCGGTTCGCCGACCTTGTGCTTGTAGATGCTGTCCTGGCGTGCGGCCGCGTTGATGTCCTCGACCTTCATGTTGTAGCGGGTGGAGAACCACTGCCAGTCCGTGCGCTGAAACTTCAGGGCCTCGCCCGCCACGTTCAGGATCTCCGGCATGCTGAGGCCGGGTATTTTTTTCAGCTTGCCCGCCCACGCGCTCATCGGCGCGAAAGCCTCCGGCACAATTTTCTCGTCGCCGATGACGAGCGTCTGCGCCGGCTTGGCCGTCAGGAAGTTGCCGGCCACAAACTCGACGAGCGGCAGGAAATCCCAGCCCGTGCCGTTCCAGACGTGGATCAACGGCTTGGCCGTGGTGGCCTCGCCCTGGTAGCTCACCAGCGTCACGCCGTGGCGCGCCACCAGGTCCAGCCCCACCTGGATCACGCTCGTGCGCGCCGGTGCGACGACCACGGTGTCCCCCGCCCACGCCGCCATGCCCGCCGCCAGCCAGCCCGCCGCCATCAACCCGAAATATTTTTTCATGGTCAAGCTTCCTTTGCGCATCTCGTGAAACGCGCCGGACTATATCACGCGTTCCGTGGTTTGTTCAATCCCTTGTCCGGCGTGAGGGCCCGGGGCCGGTTCCAGCTTGCCGGGGCGGCGGCACCAGCCCCGGGTCGAGCGGGTGCCGCTGCCGTTCTTCATCGCGGCCTTGTAGGCCAGAGCGCCGAGGAGCGACCCTGGCCACCCGGCAGCAGGCACCCATGCTTTTCACGGCTCCGCTCGCCCGGCCGTGGGCCCTGGCGCGGCGGCTTTCCCCAAGGACCGGCAGACCTGGCGGCCTTGGTTTCCCTGGTCCGGGAAAGACGGTGGGGGCGTTTTGGCGGTGGCGTTTTGGCGTTGCTTGACCCGCGCCGCGCCGCGCTCTACCATGCGCGCACCATGTTGTGGATCCGCATAACCCTGCTCGTTTGCGCCCTCGCGGCGGCCGGTTGCCAGTCGCCGCGCCGGGCCGCCAACGGCACGCCGCTCTATCCCTACCGCCACGGCCAGGAGGTGCCGCCGGTGGTCGCCGTCATGGACTTCGAGAACCGCGCGAGCTGGGCCGGACAATGGAATTTGAGCGGCGGCATGGCCGACCTGCTCGTCGCGCGCCTGATGGACACGCGCAAGGTGGCCGTGCTTGAGCGCCAGCACCTCAGGGACGTGCTTGAGGAACTCGAGCGGCAGGGCAGCGGGCATTTCCGGCCCGAGGGCCGCGCGCAGCGGGGCCGCCTGAAGAACGCGCAATTCCTGATGCGCGGCACGATCAACGACTTCACCGTCATCGAGGAAGGCTCGGCGGGCTTCTGGTCATCGTTCCTGCGCATCTTCGGGCGCGGCAACCGGGCGCGCGTTGCGCTGACCGTCAAGATCTATGACATCGAGAACGGCGAGGTGCTCGCCGCGGTGCAGTCCGACGGGACGGTGGCTTCCAGCGGCGGTGGCGCGGCGATCTCCTACAAGCAGGTCACCTTCGGCGGCGACAGCTTCTTCCGCACGCCGCTGGGCAAGGCCACCGAGTGGGCCCTGGACCGTGCCGTGCGCCGGCTCATCGGCGCGCTGCCGATCGACTTCTGGGCGCCGCGCGTCGCCGAGGTCACCGACCTGCGCGAGGGCACGCTCGTGGTCGTCAATGGCGGCGCCAATGCCGGCGTCAAGGTGGGCGACGAGTTCTGCGTGCGCGACCTGCCGCGCATCGTCACCGACCCGGTCACCGGCAACGTCATCGAACGGCCCGCCGGCGAGGTGGTCGGGCGCGTGCGCGTGACGGAGGTCCTGCCGCAGTCCGCCCACGCCAAGCTGCTGCAAGGCCTCGCGGCGCGGGGGCATGTCCTCGACAAGGTGGCCGTGCCATGAGCATCCGGTTTCACGTTTCAGGTTTCAGGTTTTCCCTATGATCACTTTTCTGGAAGGCACGCTGGTCGAAAAGCAGCCCACGCGCGTTGTGCTCGATGTCCACGGCGTCGGCTACGAGGTCTTCATCCCGCTGAGCAGCTTTGACCGGCTGCCCGCGACGCAGGCGCCCTGCCGCCTCCTGACGCACGATCACCTGCGCGAGGACCTGCACAACCTCTATGGCTTTGTCACGGAGGCCGAGCGCAGCCTGTTCGAGATGCTGCTTGGCATCAGCGGCATCGGCCCCAAGACCGCGCTGAGCGCCCTGAGCGGCCTGAGCGTCCGCGACCTCAAGGCCGCCGTGGTCGAGGGCGACGTGAAGCGGCTGAGCTCGATCTCCGGCGTCGGCAAGAAGACGGCCGAGCGGATCGTCGTCGAGCTGCGCCACAAGCTGAGCGCGGGCGACGCGCTCGAGGCCGTGGCCGGCGCGCCGGAGGCCCTGCCCGGCGACCTGCGCACCCGCGACGCGATGCTCGCGCTGATCTCGCTCGGCTATAAACAACTCGACGCCCAGCAGCGCGTCCGCGACATCCTGCCCCGGCTCAAGCCTTCCGCCACCGTCGAGGATGTCGTCCGCGCCGCGCTCTCCGGTTAAGAAAGATTGGAAACATGAGCGAACATTTTGTCAGCGAGACCTTGAACCAGAAGGACCCGGAGTTCGACCTGAGCCTGCGGCCGTCGCGCTTTGCCGATTTCGTCGGGCAGCAGAAGGTGCGCGCCCGGCTGGAGCTGTTCGTCGAGGCGGCGAAGGGCCGGGGCGACGTGCTCGACCACGTGCTGCTCTCGGGCCCGCCGGGCTTGGGCAAGACGACGCTGGCGCACATCCTTGCCGAGGCGATGGGCGCGAACCTCAAGGCGACGAGCGGGCCGGTGATCGACAAGCCCGGCGACCTCGCGGGCCTGCTGACCAGCATGGAGCGCGGCGACGTGATCTTCATCGACGAAATCCACCGGATGCAGAAGGCGGTGGAGGAATATCTCTATTCGGCGATGGAGGACTTTGTCCTGGACATCATGATCGACCAGGGGCCGCACGCGCGCAGCGTCCGGCTCAACCTGCCGAAGTTCACGCTGATCGGCGCGACGACGCGCAGCGGCCTGCTGACCGCACCGCTGCGTTCGCGCTTCGGGCTGTCCGCGCGGCTGGACTACTATGACGCCCAGGAGCTGCAGTCGATCATCACCCGCTCGGCGCGCATCCTGAACGTGGACGTGGACGCCGCCGGCGCGCGCGAGATCGCCGGGCGGGCCCGCGGCACGCCACGCATCGCGAACAGCCTGCTGCGCTGGGTCCGCGACTATGCGCAGGTCAAGGCCGGCAACAAGATCACCGCGGACGTCGCCGACCGGGCGCTGGCAATGCTCGAGATTGACGAGCACGGCCTCGACGAGATGGACAAGCGGATCCTGGAGGCGATCATCCAGAAGTTCGCCGGCGGGCCGGTGGGCCTCAGCTCGCTCGCGGTCTCGGTGGGCGAGGAGGCCGACACGATCGAGGAGGTCTACGAGCCGTACCTGATCATGGAAGGCTATCTCCACCGCACGCCGCAGGGCCGCGTGGCCACCGACCGCGCCTACGCCAAGTTCGGCCTGAAGCCTGCCGGAAAACCGGCCGCGTCCCCAGCCCAAGGTGCCACATGACCATCATCGAGCCCCACATCCACATGTACTCGCGGACGACGGACGACTATACGGCGATGTACCGCGAGGGCATCCGCGCGACGGTGGAGCCGTCGTTCTGGCTGGGCGCTTCGCGGCGCTACGCGGGGACATTCTGGGATTATTTCCAGCTCATCCTCGATTTCGAGACCGGGCGCGCGAAGCGTTACGGCATCGACCACTATGCCGCCGTCGCGGTCAATCCGAAGGAGGCGGAGGACACCGGCCTGGCCAACGCGGTGCTCGACGGGATGGCGCCCTATCTCGACCACCCGCGCTGCGTCGCGATCGGGGAGATCGGGTTCAACAAGATCACGCCGGCCGAGGAGCAGATCTTTCAGCGCCAGCTCGAGCTGGCCAAGGCGCGCCGGATGCTCGTGATCATCCATGCGCCGCACGACACGCCGGAGGTTAGCAAACGCAAGGGCGTCGAGCGCACGCTGGCCATCCTGCGCGAGCTGAACTACGAGGACGACCGGATCATCCTGGACCACAACACCGAGCAGACGATGGACCTCAGCCGCAAGCGCCAGGTGTGGTGCGGGCTGACGGTCTATCCCCACTCGAAGCTCAATCCCGAGCGCGTGGTGGATATCCTCAAGAAGTGGGGGCTGGAGCAGGTGCTGGTGAACAGTTCCGCCGACTGGGGCGTCAGCGATCCGTGCAGCCTGCCGAAGGTCGCGCGCTTCATGCAGCAACAGGGGTTCACGGAGCACCAGGTCCAAAAATTGCTGTTCGACAACCCGCTGGCGTTCTACAGCCAGTGCGCGAAGTTCAAGCCGGAACTCGACCTGCCGTTCCTGGACCCCGGCCTCTACCAACGCTGACTTTCTTTCTGCGCGGAATGTCGTATAGTGCCGCGCGTTTTTGAGCGGGGACACCATGACAGTCGTATTGCCCAAGGCCTATCACATCCAGCCGGAGCTGGAAAAAAACGGCGTGGAGTGCATCGCGGAATCCGCCGCGCGGCATCAGGACATCCGTCCGCTGCGCATCGGCATTCTGAACATCATGCCCAAGGCCGAGGAGTATGAATTCAACCTGCTGCTGCCGCTAGGGCTCTCGATCCTGCAGATCGTCCCGGTCTGGATCCGGCTGGAGAGTCACAATTACCGGTCGGCGGACCCGCACCATCTCGCCCGCTACTACGTGACCTTTGCCGAGGCGATGCGCGAAAGCATCCTCGATGGGCTCATTGTCACCGGCGCGCCCGTGGAGGAAATGCCCTACGAGGAGGTGCATTACTGGGCGGAGCTTACCGGCATCCTGGGCGAGGCCCGGCAGAAAATCCCCTCGACGCTCGGCATCTGCTGGGGCGGGCTGGCGCTGGCCAAGTTTGTCGGCATCGAAAAAATCCCCCTGCCCAAGAAAGTGTTTGGCGTGTTCCCGACCAAGAACCTCAAGCGCAACCACCCCATCACCGGCGGGCTGGACGATGTCTTCGCCTGTCCGCAAAGCCGGCATGCCGGCATTGCCGACAAGGTCCTCGAACTCGAGCAGGCGGCGGGCCGCATCAACCTGCTCGCCTATGCCGAGGACGCGGGCTACACCATCTTCGAGACGCCGGACCACCGCTTCATCATGCACCTGGGTCACCAGGAATATAATTCGCAGCGGCTCGTCTTCGAGGCCGAGCGCGACCGCAAGGCGGCCCGACCCGACGTCGGCCCGCCGGTGAATTTCGACCTGCAGGCGCCCACCAACAACTGGCGCGCGAACCGCAACGAGTTTTTCAGCGCCTGGATCCGCTACGTCTACCTCAACACGCAGTACGACATGTCGGTGAAAAGCTGACGCGCTGCGCTGTGCCCCTCCCGCCGTTTCCCTGCCATGGCCGCCCTGCGCTGTGGCCTGCCCCGTCAGTCGGTGATTTTATGGCCGGCGGTGCTGATCTGCTTGCGGACCCCGGCGGTCCAATGGGAGATGTTGTCCTGCGCGATATGCAGGACGGTCTGGCCAGGCAGGAAGTAGAATTCCGCAGCGAGCATCAGCAAGACGGCGGTATAGAAGGCGCGCAAATAGTAGTGATCGAGCCGGTTCAGCGCGTAGTAGATGGTATAGGGCGGGATTAGGAGGTTGAGCACCCCTTGCGCCCAGTGGTCCTGAAAGGCGGGGATGACGATGGCCAGCCACGCGCCGGCGGCGAGCCACCAGCGGGCCGCCTTATAGCTGTTCATGACCTGCGCGTCGTCCAGCCCTTTCCATTGCCAATAGAGGCAGAGGCCGAGCAGGGCGCTGAAAAACAGCCAGGAAAAGACGTAGTGCAGCCACAGCTGGAACGTGTTGAGGTCCCGGCCGCGCTTGCGGCGTGCCGCCGGCTGCTGCGCGGCCTGGTCGAAGACGGGGGCGGGTTCGTCGGCATGGCCGGCGACGACCAGCGAGTCGCGCCCGTGCATGGAGGCGAGGCGCGGCTTGGCGCTCGCGGCGCCCGCGGCGTGCGGGCTGCTCTTGTCGAGCGGCCGGCCGCACTGGGGGCAGGGGCTGGCCACGTCCACGTATTCGGAAACGATGACCTGCTTGCCGCAGTCGGGACAGACGAGGGTGATGTCGGCCATGGTGCGGCTCCCTTCAGCGATGCACCGGCGCGGAGGGCGGCAGCTTTTCCAGCGGCTCGGCCGCCGGCGGCGGCTCGGCGGCGGCGGTCAGGAGTTCGCCGCTGCGCCGGACCTCTTGCACCCGCAGCAGCGTGCGGTGCCGGCTGGGATAGGCCTGCACCTCCAGGTCCTCGATCATCCAGAGGTCCTTGATCTTCTTGAAGCTCTTGATGCGGAGGACGCGCAGCCGCTGCTGTTGGGCGTCGAAGGCCTCGGCCTGCAGCAGGACGTGCACCTTGGCCTCGATCCAGAGCCGGACCGTGCTGCACAGCGCCGAGACATCGCGCGGCACGGGCAGGTCCACCACATAGCATTGGCGTCCCTTGACGTGCTCGGTGCCGATCGTGCGGCCGTTCGGCCACCAGAGATAGCTCAGGCTCAGGTCCAGCCAGTTGATGTCCAGGCCCGCGAGCGGCGAGTCGAGCAGCGTCAGCACGGCGGGCTCGAGCTGGGGGCCGGTAAAAAGCTTGTAGGCGATCTCGCCGTGGGCCGGCCGTTCGACCGCGAGGCGCGCGAGGTTCCCGCCGAAGGCGTCGCGGATCGTATAGTCGGCGCGGATCGCGCCGCCTTTCCAGTCCATGTGCATCTCGGCGAGCCGCAGCTTGTCCATGTAGTCCAGGTTGTCGCGACCCTCGACGCGCGCCTGGATCGCCAGCGGCTCGGTGGGCAGGCCCGCGACGACCTGCTGCAGCAGGCCCGTCGCGTCCGGCAACGTGTCCAGCGCCGCGGCCGGCGGCTCCGCGGGAGCGGGGGCGGAGGGCGCCGGCGTGACGGCGGGTGCCGCGCTGGCGCAGCAGCAGGCGCAGCACAGGGCGGCCAGCGGTTTTCCAAAGCTTGGAAACCGGAACCGTGGTTTTTTCCAAGCCTTGGAATCAGGCGCCGGCAAAGCATCCAAGCCTTGGAAAACAGGACGCGGGCAGCAGTTCATTTCTTCGGTGCTTTCATGGGTTTCGCCGGGGCGAGCGCGGCGAGCACGGCGGCGTCCATCTTGGTCGCAAAGGTGAACTTCATCACGCGGCGGACCTCGGGCGGGATGTCGCGCAGGTTGCGGCGGTTGCTGGCCGGCAGCAGGACGCGCGTGATGCCCGCGCGGCTGGCGGCGAGCACCTTCTCTTTGATGCCGCCGACGGGCAGCACCTTGCCGCGCAGCGTGATCTCGCCGGTCATGGCGAGGTTGCCGATCACCGGCCGCTGCGTCAGCAGCGAGACGAACGCGGTCAGCAGCGCCAGGCCGGCCGAGGGGCCGTCCTTGGGCGTCGCGCCAGCGGGGACGTGGATGTGGAAATCGGCGTTCTTCGTCACATCGGCGTGGAGGCCAAAGGCCGTGGCATGGGCGCGGACGTAGGAGAGCGCGGCCTGCGCGGATTCCTTCATCACCTCGCCGAGCGAGCCGGTGAGGATCAGGGCGCCCTTGCCGGGCATCCGGGAGGCCTCGATGAAGAGGATGTCGCCGCCGGCGGCGGTCCAGGCGAGCCCGGTGGCGACGCCGGGCGCGGCGGCGCTCTCCGCGATGTCCAGCTCGAATTTTTTCGGGCCGAGCAGGTGGGGCAGGTCCATGGGGCTGATGCGCACGCGCGGCGCGCGGCCCTCGGCAATCTTGCGGGCGGCCTTGCGGCAGAGCGCGGCGATCTCCAGGTCGAGCGCGCGCACGCCGGCCTCGCGCGTGTAGTCGCCGATGACCCGGTCGAGGACGCCGGCGCCGAACGCGAGCTGGTTCTTCTTCAGGCCGTGCGCGGCGACCTGGCGCGGCACGAGATATTTTTCGGCGATGTTCCGCTTCTCCAGCTGGGTATAGCCGGAGAGCTCGAGGATCTCCATGCGGTCGCGCAGCGCGGGCTGGATGGTGTCGAGCATGTTGCCGGTGGTGATGAAAAGCACGCGCGAGAGGTCGAACGGCTGGTTGAGATAGAGGTCGGTGAAGGTGCCGTTCTGTTCGGGATCGAGCACCTCGAGCAGCGCGGAGGAGGGGTCGCCGCGGAAATCCTGGCCGACCTTGTCGATCTCGTCGAGCATGAACACGGGGTTGCGCGTGCCGGCCTTGCGCAGACTTTGGATGATGCGGCCGGGCATCGCGCCGATGTAGGTGCGGCGGTGGCCGCGGATCTCCGCCTCGTCGTGCATGCCGCCGAGCGACATGCGCACGAACTTGCGGCCCAGCGCGCGGGCGATGCTCTGGCCGAGCGAGGTCTTGCCGACGCCCGGCGGGCCGATGAAGCACAGGATCGGGCCTTTCATGTCGCGCTTGAGCTTGAGCACGCTCAGGTATTCGAGGATGCGCTCCTTGATGGGCTTGAGGTCGTAGTGGTCGGCGTTGAGGATGCGGCGCGCGGCGGCGATGTCGAGCTTGTCCTCGGTGCTCACGGACCAGGGCAGCTCCGTCAGCCAGTCAAGGTAGGTGCGCGCGACCGTGTACTCGGGCGACGCCGTGGGGATGGCGAGCAGGCGCTCGCGCTCCTTCTTGGCGGCGGCCTCGACCTCCGGCGGCATCTTGGCGCGCGCGATCTTCTCGTCGAGGTCCTTGAGCTCGCTCTGCTGCTGGTCCTGCTCGCCGAGCTCCTTCTTGATCGTCTTCATCTGCTCGCGCAGGAAGAACTCGCGCTGGTTCTTGGCGACCGACTCGTTGACCTTCTGCTGGATCTCGGTGCCGAGCCGCAGGATGGCCAGCTCGCGGTTGAGCAGCGGCGTCAGGCGGTTGAGGCGGCTGCGCGGTTTGCTCTCCTCGAGCAGCGACTGCCGCTCCTCGATGGGCATGTTCAGGTGCGCGGCGATCGCGTCGGCCAGCTTGCCCGGCTCGTCGAGGTTGAAGATCGCGATCTTCAGCTCCTCCGGCAGGGTGGGCGAAAGCGTGATGATCTCCTGGAAGCGCAGCGAGCAGTTGCGCATCAGCGCCTCGGTCTCCACGCCCGGCTCGGGCTCGTCGGCCAGGACCGTGTACTTCGCCTGCAGGTATTTCGCATGCGGCTCGAACGCCGTCAGGCGCACGCGGCTGACGCCCTGGGCGAGGATGCGGATGGTCTCGTCCGGGAACTTGAGCATCTTCAGGACCCGCGCCTGGCAGCCGATGTCGTAGAGGTCGGCGGCGCCCACCTCGTCATCCTTCTTTTTCCCGTCGCGCTGCAGCACGGCGAGGAACATCCGGTCGCCGGCCACGACATCGTCCACCAGCTTCGTCGAGCGCTGGGTCTGGATCACCAGCGGCATGACCATGCCGGGGAACAGCACGACATCGCCGAGCGGCAGGACCGGCAGGCTGGCCGCGCCTTTCTTCGCCGGCGTGGCGCCGGCACCGGGCGGCAGCTCGGGCAGCTCCATCCCGATCGGCTCCCCGGGCAGCAGCATCAGCGGCATCAGGCTCGGAAACAGTTCACTCATGAGTTCATCACCACCAGCATCATTTTTTTCGTCATCGGCCTGCGCGAACGGGGCAGGGCGATCACCAGCACGCCCTCGGCCAGCACGGCGGTCGCGCGGCGGCCGGCCACGCTGTCCGGCAGCGGCACGACGCGGCGGAAGGGGCCGTATTCCATCTCCAGCTGCCGGAAGCGCGCGCCGGCGCAGCAGGGCGGATGCCGCACGCCTTCGACGACCAGCGCGCGGCCCTCGAGCCGGACGCTCACGTCGGCGCGGGCGGTCCCGGCCAGCTCCATCCGCACCACAAAGCCGTGCGAGTCCTCGACCACGTCGGTCGGCGGCAGCCAGCCGGCCGGCTCGTTGGGCGCCTGCAGCGCGGCCGACAGGCCCGCGAGCTTGCGGTGCAAGGCGCTCCATTGTGTAAGCACATTCGTGGTCATGGCTACATCCTGCGCGCCATTAATAACCCAACCCGGCCGCCCGTACAAGCCCGGGCCGGCCGGCGGGGCGCGGGCAGCCCTCCGCCGGGGGCGGTTCCGGTGCGCCGGGAGGGGGCGTTTGGGCCTGAAAAAAAAGTGTAAGTGATTGGAAAAATATTATTGCCATGCCTCGGGTTTGTGTCATATTTCCGCCGCCGCAGTAAGAAGAGAGCGCAGTTGGTTGAGTTGATTGTCGATAGCCTGAGTGCTGGGGACGATCGGATCTGAATGAGTCAGAGCGACCACTGGGTGTTCCTACCGCAGCAAGAAGGAAAGAAAAATGGGTACGAAACTATACGTCGGCAATCTGTCGTTCAACACGATGGATGGCGACCTCAAGGCGTTGTTCCAGCAGGCCGGTAATGTGGTCAGCTGCGACATCATCTTGGACAAATTCACAGGTAAATCCCGTGGCTTCGGGTTTGTGGAAATGTCCAGCCAGGACGAAGCCAACAAGGCGATTGCCGATTTCAACGGCAAAGAGCTGGATGGCCGCGCTCTGACAGTCAATGAGGCCAAACCTCGCGAAGAACGCCCCCGTGGCGGCGGCTTCGGCGGCGGCGGCGGCGGCGGTGGCGGTTACGGCGGTGGTGGCGGCGGCGGCCGGCGCGACTTCGGTGGTGGCGGCGGCGGTGGCGGCCGTGGTGGCCGGCGCTAAACCGGTTGTCACAAGTGAAGAAAGGCGTCCCGAAAGGGGCGCCTTTTTTCTTTGCCGGTGGCGGGTGCGCTGGGACCCAGCGGACTTGGGCGGCCTGGCGGAGGGCTCCCTGCGCGTCCGGGGGGGGCGGTTGGCGCCGTCAGGGGCTGGTGTTGCGCGGCGCGTGTGTTCCCAGCAGATCGATGTGCTGCCAGCGGCCGGACCGGAAGCGCCAGAAGAAACCGGCGACGAGGATAAAGACGTAGATGACGAGCCAGAGCCAGGCGGCGCGCATGCCGTAGCCGAAGACCAGGATCAGCAACGCCTCGCCACCCAGCCAGAGGAACACCATGACGATGAGGGAGTAGAGCATCACAAAGCGGGTGTCGCCCGCGCCGCGCAGGGCGCCGGCGAGAATCACGTTCGCCGTGTCGGCGAGGCCCCAGACGGCCATCATCACGAGCATCCAGCGGCCGAGCGGCAGAATCGCATCGAGTTCCACCGCGCCGCCGCCATGGCCCGTGAACAGCACGAAGTAGCCGCGCGGGAACAGCACGAACGTCAGCCCGATCACGAGCATGTAGCACCAGCCGATTTTGAGCGCGGTCCAGCCGGCGCGCGCGGCCACCGCGCTCTGCCCGCTGCCTTGGTATTGCCCGACCAGGATCGAGGCCGCGATGCCGATGCCGACCAGCGGCATGAAGGCAAGATTGTTGATGCTGAAGGCGATGTTGCTCGCGGCCAGCTCCATGGGCCCCAGCCGCGCGGTCAGCAGCAGGAAGAGGGCGAACGAGCCGACGTCCAGCAGCAGATGCGTCGCCGCCGGCCCGCCAAAGCGCAGGAGGCGGAGCATCAGGCGCACGTCGGGACGGAAGGTGCCGAACGTGTCGTAGGCGCGGCGCAGGCGCGGGCCGAAGTAGACGCCGAGCAGCAGCAGCGGCGTCAGCAGGCTGGAGAGCACCGTGGCCCAGCCGGCGCCGGCGATGCCCATGCGCGGAAACCCCCAGTGCCCGAAGATCAGCACCCAGTCGAGCAGGATGTTGAAGAGGTTGCCGATGACGACGGCGATCATGTTCGTCCGCGTGTCGCCGCGGCCTGTGAAGAAACCGCTGATCGCGGCGCTCAGCGGGACGGCGACGCTGCCGAGCATCAGGATGCGGTAGAAGATCAGCTCCTCGTGCAGCACGCCGGGCGCGTGGCCGCAGTGGCGCAGGATCCATTCGCCGACCGGCGTCAGGGCGATCATCAGCGGCCAGGCGAACAGCGCGAAGAAGAGCGCCTGGGCCGTGGCCCGCGCCGCGCCGCGCGGGTCGCCGGCGCCATGGAATTGCGCGACGAACGTGTTCACATAGCCGGCGACGCCGCTGAAGAAGCAGATCAGGGTGAAAGCGAGCAGTCCCGCGGGCAGGGCGGCCTGGATCGCATCGGCGCTGTAGCGCGTCAGGAAGATCCGGTCCACGAACTGCATCACTGTGAACGAGCCGGTGCTGATGACCAGGGGCAGCGCGATGCGCAGCATTTCGCGGTAGCCGCCGGGCTTGTCCAAGGTTTGCACGCGGGATGGGTTCATTCTTCCAAGGCCGGGAAAAGCGCTGCGCTACCATTCCCAAGCCTTGGAACCGGACGCCGGGGCCCTGGAGGACGGCCCGCGCAGGTCCGGCTTATTTACGGCCGAGCTTGACGTCGACTTCCTGCTCCGCCTGCAGCCAGTAGTTTTTGGCATCGCCGCGGAAGTGGTTTTTCTCGGCCAGCACATAGGCCGCGATCTCGATCATCTTCTGGCGTTCGGCCGGCGAGACCGCCTTGCCGGCGGAGGTGACCGTTTTCGGCTGAATCGGCGCCGAAACAGCGGTCGGTTTGATCGCCGGCGGGACCGCCGGCGCTTTCGCGGCAGGCGTCAGCGGAAGCACTGCCTGCTTCGCGACCGGGGCGGCCGGAGCGGCCGGCGTGGGGGTCACCGTCTTGGCCGGTTTCCAAGCGGGTGTCGCGGCCTTGATCGTCTTCTTCGCGGTCGCAGCCGAAGTTTTCTTTGTTTTAGCAGCCATGATGAACTTCCTTTCGAATTTATCTTTCCTCAGTATAAGGCAAGCTAGCGTTCCTTTTTACTGGCTCGCGTCGGCGGCGTATGATAAGCCTCGCCGGCCAAAAGTAAAGTCAAAGGTCTGTGAGCAATTTATGAGCGACAATGCAGCTTTTCCGGAAACCATCGAGCAGGGGCTCTCGGCTTGGATGCACGCAGCGTTTGCGGAGGTCTTCCCTCAAACCGACCTGGCGACGCTTCCGTTGCACGTTGTCCCGACGACAGATGCGGCGTTTGGCGATTATCAGTGCAACGCCGCCATGGGTGCCGCGAAACTGCTGAAAATGAAGCCGCGCGACGTCGCGCAGGCCATCGTGGACCGCGCCCAGCTGCCCCCCAGCGTGGCGCGGCTGGATATCGCCGGGCCGGGCTTCCTGAACATCCACCTCGCGCCCGGCTGGCTCGCGCGGCGGCTCGAAGCCGTCCAGGCCGATGCCCGGCTCGGTGTCCCGGCGGCGGGGCGGGGGAAGACCGTCATCCTCGACTACTCCAGCCCGAATGTTGCCAAACCGATGCACATCGGCCATATCCGCTCGACCGTGATCGGCAACGCGTTGGACCGGATGCACCGCTTTCTCGGCTGGCACGTCCTCGCCGACAACCATCTCGGCGACTGGGGCACGCAATTCGGCCTGTTGATCCTCGGCTTCCGCACGTTCGCCGACCCGGCGGCCTATGAAGCCTCGCCGATCGAGGAGCTCGAGCGCGTCTATGTGGCCAGCTACAACCGCGGCAAGGACGACGAAAACTGGAAAAACGCGGCGCGCGCCGAGCTGGTCAAGTTGCAGCAAGGCGACGCGGAGAACCGCAAGCTCTGGGTGTCGTTCATCGAGCACAGCATGCGCGAGTTCGATCGCATCTATGCGCGGCTTGGCGTGAAGTTCGATCTCGTCCGCGGCGAGAGCTATTACAACGACAAGCTTGCCGGTATTGTGGCGCTCTTGCAGGAGAAGGGTCTGGCCGAGGAGAGCGAAGGCGCGCTGATCGTCAAGCTGGAAGCCGAGAAGTTGACGCCCTGCATCGTCCGCAAGAGCGATGGCGGCTTCAACTATGCCACCACCGACATCGCCACCGTGCTTGGCCGCACCGCGGAGTTCAAGCCGGATGCGGTGGTCTATGTCACCGACGAGCGGCAGCAGTTGCACTTCAAGCAGTTCTTCACCGTGTGCCGCAAGCTCGGTGTCACCACGAAGCTGCAGCACGTCTGGTTCGGCTTGATGCGCCTGCCCGAGGGCACGTTCTCGACGCGCGAGGGCAATGTCATCAAGCTCGACCGCCTGCTCGACGAGGCCGAAAGCCGCGCGCTGGCCATCGTCCAGCAGACCAGCCCCACCATGCCCCTCGAGCAGCAGCGCGAGGTCGCGCGTGCGGTCGGCCTCGGCGCGGTGAAGTATGCCGACCTGAGCCAGAACCCGCAGAGCCTCGTCACCTTCACCTGGGACAAGGCGCTCGCGCTCGAAGGCAACAGCGCGCCCTATCTGCAATATGCCTGTGCCCGCATCGCCAGCGTGCAGGACAAATACCGCGAGCGTTTCCCGGCCGGCGAGCCGGCCGCGCACCCGGTCCGGCTGGATGACCCGTTCGAGCGCGCCCTCGGCATCAAGCTGCTGCGCTTCGCCGACGTGCTGGAGTGCGCCGCGGAGCATTTCCGCCCGAGCATGCTGGCCGATTACCTGTTCGACCTCGCGAAAGCCTACAGCAGCTTCTACCAGAACCTGCCGTTCCTGAAAGCCGAGGAAGGCGTCCGCGAAAGCCGCGTGCGCCTCTGCGACCTTACGGCGCGCACCCTCCGCTGCGGCCTGGACCTGCTCGGCATCGAGACGCCGGCGCGGATTTGAAGCGGTTGGCCGCCGCGCCGTGAATTTGCACAGCAGCGGTTGTTGCTCTACACTGGGGCACGAAAGGTTGGAAACTGATTATGATCAAGAAAAATATTGCGGAGGCGTTGAACCAGCAGATCCAGCACGAGCAGAACAACGCGCAGCGCTACCTGGCCGTGGCGCTGTATTTCGAGGGCTTGAATCTGCACGGGTTGGCGGCCTGGCTGAACAAGCAGGCGGGCGATGAGCGCGGGCATGCCGAGAAGTTCATCAAACACATGGTGGACCGCAGCGGTGTCGTCAAACTGGGCGCCTTGGACGCGCCGCAGTCCACGTTTAAGAATCCGCTGGTGGCCATCCAAAGCGTGCAGGCGGTGGAGCGCGCCACGACGGCGCTCATCGAAAAGCTGATGGCCCTCGCGCGCAAGGAAGGCGACTACGCGCTCGAGGTCCTGCTGCATTGGTTCATCGGCGAGCAGGTGGAAGAAGAGCAGTGGACCAACGAACTGGCTGCCGAAATGGAGCTCTTCTACGAGAAACCCGGCCAGCTGTACATGCTCGACCACCAGTGGGGCAAACGCGCCAAGGCCTGAGGCGCCAGGCCCGCGCCCACCGGTGCACCCCTGTGGGCGTGGGCGGTCTGCCCCGCGCGCCGCTTTTATTTATTACGGCAGCCGTGTATAATGCCACCGCCGCACAAGGATGTGGCGGCGAACAGGAGCAGCACATGACAACGGTGGAACGCATATTGGATGGGAAGGGGCGCCAGATCTTCACGTGCGCGCCGGGCGACACGGTGCACGAGGCGGTCGAGCAGATGGCCAAGTATGGCGTCGGCGCGTTGCTCGTCCTGGATGCCAAGGGCAAGTTGCATGGCATCGTTTCCGAGCGTGACCTGCTGCACAAGGTGGTGCTCGCCGAGAAAAAGAGCCGCGAGCTCAAGGTCCGCGACATCATGTCCACCCCGCGCTGGACCATCACGCCCGACCAGAAGATCGATGAGTGCATGGCGCTGATGACCACAAACCGCATCCGCCACCTGCCCGTCGTCCAGAAGAACAAGGTGGTCGGTCTGATCTCCATTGGCGACGTGGTGAAGCACCTGATGAACGAGAAGGACTTCATCATCAACCAGCTTGAGGCCTACATCACGGCCGGCTGACGCAGCTGTACCGGGCCGGGCAACGGGGCCGGCGGTTTTTTCTGAGCCTCGGGGAAGGCCGGACAGGTGTTTTCTCGCAGCGTTGCAGCGCTGGTTCTTCCCCCAAAAGCATTGCGCCGGGGGCGTGGCCAATACGCCGGCACGGTTCCCTTGGCGCGCCAGCTTGGCCGGCCGGGTCATCGATCCGGCAACAATCCTTACGCGATGACGTTACGCCTTCGGAAAAGTCGTGCAATCGGGCGGCTTTTCTTGTAATGCACCGCGCTTGAGTTCGCGGGTGGGAGAAAAATATGCTCACGGATAAACCAGACAGCGCCTGTCAGTGCACGGAAGCGGCCTCGCCGGAAGAACTGCGGCGGCGGCTCGACGAGATCATCGCGGAATACAAGGACAAGCCGGGTGGTCTGATTCCGG
Source organism: uncultured Lentisphaerota bacterium (assembly GCA_903912445.1). Lineage (GTDB taxonomy): Bacteria > Verrucomicrobiota > Kiritimatiellia > CAIQIC01 > CAIQIC01 > DP16D-bin41. The sequence continues at coordinate 30,332 of CAIWHP010000111.1, read as the reverse complement.
TGCTGCAGATCGCGCAGGGGCTCTATGGCTATCTGCCGGACGAGGTCGTGCGACACATCAGCATGGCCCTCGACAAGCCCTACAGCGAGGTCGCCGGCGTCATCACCTTCTACTCCTTCTTCTCCACCCGCCCGCGGGGCGAACACATGGTCCGCGTCTGCCTCGGCACCGCCTGCTACGTCCGCGGCGGCAAGCAGGTGCTGGACGCCTTCAAGAAGGAACTGGGCATCGAGGTGGGCGAGACGACAGCCGACCGCAAGTACACGCTGGAGGTGGCCCGGTGCTTCGGCGCCTGTGGGCTCGCGCCGGCGATCACGATCGATGACGAGGTCCACCAGCGGGTGAAGCCGACGAAGATCCGCGAAATTCTGGCAAAGCATATGCAGCCGGCCGCGGCGGCGAAGGGAGCTTGAGGCCATGGCGACAAAAAAAATCAAACATGCACAGGACCTGAAGGATCTGCACGCCCGGATGCAGCCGGAGATCGCGCTGCGCCTTGAGGGCGAGCACCCCCACCACGGGCCGGAAGGCGTGACGCGGCAGGTGCTGGTGTGCGTCGGCGGCGGCTGCCTGGCCAGCGGCGCGCAGGCGATCAGCGCGGCGCTGCGCGAAGAAATCGCGGCGCACGGGCTGGCGAAGAAGGTGGAGGTCATCGAGACCGGCTGCATGGGCCCGTGCGCGGTCGGCCCGGTGGTCAAGGTCATGCCCGACGGCATCTTCTACCAGGACCTCAAGCCGGCGGACATCAAGGAGATCGTCCAGCAGCACCTGCTCAAGCACGAGGTCGTCATGCGGCTCGTGCACAAGGATTTGGTCACCGGCAAGGCGCAGCCGAAGCCGCAGGACATCGAGTATTTCCAGAAGCAGAAGAAGGTCGTGTTGCGCAACTGTGGCATCATCGACCCGCTGATGATCGAGGAATATATCGCGATGGACGGCTACGCGGCGCTGGCCAAGGTGCTCGGCACCCTGACGCCCGAGGCCGTGGTGGAGACCGTCATGCAGTCGGGCCTGCGCGGGCGCGGCGGCGGCGGCTTCCCGACGGGGCTGAAGTGGAACCTGACGCGCCGCGCGAAGGGCGACCAGAAGAACGTGGTCTGCAACGCCGACGAGGGCGACCCCGGCGCGTTCATGGATCGCAGCGTGCTGGAGGGCGACCCGCACAGCGTCGTCGAGGGCATGGCGATCGCCGGCTACGCGATCGGCGCGAGCCGCGGCTACGTCTACTGCCGCGCGGAATATCCGATCGCGGTCGAGCGCCTCAACCGCGCGCTGGACCAGGCGCGGCAATACGGCCTGCTCGGGAAAAAGATTCTCGGCAGCGACTTCGAGTTCGACATCGAGATCCGCATGGGCTCCGGCGCGTTCGTCTGCGGCGAGGAGACCGCGCTGATGACCTCCATCGAGGGCAAGCGCGGCGAGCCGCGCCCGCGCCCGCCGTTCCCGGCCAACAAGGGCTTGTGGGGGCTGCCGACCGTGCTCAACAACGTCGAGACGTTCGCCAACGTGCCGGCGATCCTGCTCAAGGGCGCGCCGTGGTATGCGGCGATGGGCACCGAGAAGAGCAAGGGCACCAAGGTCTTCGCGCTCGCGGGCGCCGTGAACAACACCGGCCTGGTCGAGGTGCCCGTGGGCATCTCGCTCGGTGAATTAATTTATGACGTCGGCGGCGGCATCAAGGGCGGCAAGCCGTTCAAGGCCGCGCAGATCGGCGGCCCCTCGGGCGGCTGCATCCCCAAGGAACACCTGAACGTCCCGCTCGACTACGAAAGCCTGCAGCAGCTCGGCGCGATCATGGGCTCCGGCGGCCTGATCGTCATGGACACCGACTCGTGCATGGTGGACGTGGCGCGCTTCTTCCTCGAGTTCGTGCAGGAGGAATCCTGCGGCAAGTGCCCGCCCTGCCGCGTCGGCACCAAGCGCCTGCTGGAGATCGTCACGCGCATCTGCGAGGGCAAGGGCGCAGAGGGCGATATCGAGAAGCTGATCGAGCTGGGCAACCGCATCAAGGACACCGCGCTCTGCGGCCTCGGCAAGACCGCCGCGAACCCGGTGCTCTCCACCATCCGCCACTTCCGCGATGAGTATGTGGCGCACATCCGCGACAAGAAGTGCCCGGCCGGCGTCTGCGCCGCGCTCGTGCGCGCGCCGTGCCAGAGCGCTTGCCCCGCGGGCGTGGATGTCCCCGGCTTCGTCTCGCTCGTCGGCGAGAAGCGCTACGCCGAGGCGCTGCGCCTCCACCGCGAGCGCAACCCGTTCGCCGCGGCCTGCGCGCGCGTCTGCTTCCACACCTGCGAAGATCACTGCCGCCGCGCCACGCTCGACGAGGCCGTCAGCATCCGCGGCGTCAAGCGCTTCATGGTCGACCAGGAAGTCACGATCCAGCTGCCGGAAGTGCACGACAACGCCGCCAACGCGAAGCGCAAGGTCGCGATCATCGGCGCCGGCCCGGCCGGGCTGTCCTGCGCCTACTTCCTCGCGCTCCTCGGCTACATGCCGAAGGTGTTCGAGGGCGAGCCGCGGCCCGGCGGCATGATGGCGCAGACGATCCCGTCCTACCGCCTGCCGCGCGAGATCCTCGCGCGCGAAATCCGCATGATCGAGCGCATGGGCGTGGAAATTTCCACCGGCCAGAAGCTCGGGAAGGATTTCTCCCTCCCGCAGCTCAAGGACGAAGGCTATGAGGCCATCTTCCTCGGCATCGGCGCGCCGCTCGGCACCAAGATGGGCGTGCCCGGCGAGGACGCCGAGGGCGTCACCGAGGCGATCCGCTTCCTGCGCCAGTACAACATCCGCGGCTCCGTGCCGGTCGGCGAGAAGGTGATCGTCGTCGGCGGCGGCAACGCTGCGATCGATGCCGCGCGCACCGCGCTGCGGCTCGGCGCGCAGAGCGTGACGGTGGTCTACCGCCGCACGCGCGAGGAGATGCCCGCCTACGCCGAGGAGATCGAGGAGGCCGAGCACGAGGGCGCGAAGCTGGAGCTGTTGACCGCGCCGGTCGAGGTCGTCCTCAAGCAGGGCAAGGTCGCCGGCCTCAAGTGCCGCCGCATGAAGCTCGGCGAATTCGACCGCTCCGGCCGCCGCCGCCCCGAGGCGCAGGCCGACACCGACTTCGTCATCGAAGCCGACCAGATCATCGCCGCCATCGGCCAGACGCTGGAGACGCAGAAGCTGCTCGAGGGCGTCGAGGTGAAGCTGCGCAACAAGACCTATCCCGAGGCGGATCCGGTCTCGTGCCAGACCGCCGTGCCGTGGCTGTTCGCCGGCGGCGATGTCGTCACCGGGCCCTCCTCGGTCATCGAGGCGGTCGCCGCGGGCGAGAAGGCGGCCGTGGGCATGGACGAGTTCCTGACCGGCGCGAAGCACGCCTTCTGGCGCGCGGCGCCCGGCGTCGAAACCGTGTTCGACCCCGATGCCGACCCGGAACCCTATACCCGCGACAAGCTGCCGCTGATCGCCGTGGACCGCCGCCGTAACAACTTCGACGAGGTGGAGATGCCGTGGACCGAGCCTGTCGCCGTGCGCCAGGCCAAACGCTGCCTCCGCTGCGATTATGGGAAAACCTGCGCCACGTATTGAAGTCAGATGTGAGATGTCAGAAGTAAGATCTTCGGATGGCTGGACGTGAATAGCGACGAACTGAAAAAAAGGACGCAGCAATTCGCCTTGCGGGTGATGGCACTTAGCGCCGCGCTGCCGCGCACACCAGCCGGGCGTGTGATCGCCTATCAGTTGGTCAAGAGCGGCACTTCGGTGGGCGCAAATTATCGCTCCGCCTGTCGTGGCAAGTCGAAGGCCGGCTTCATCTCCAAGCTAGGCACGGTGCTGGAAGAAGCCGATGAGAGCGCCTTCTGGTTGGAGTTAATCATCGCGGGCGAAATCCTGCCTGCGGCGCGCGTGCAACCGCTGCACGAAGAAGCAAACGAGTTGACGGCCATCTTTGCATCCGGTTTGAAATCGGCGAAGCGTAATGCGGAATGAAACATCTAACCTCTCACATCTTAAATCTTACATGAGCGGAGCGAACTATGCCCAAAGTAACCATCGATGGAATTGAAGTCGAAGTGGCGGAAGGGACAACCATCCTTGACGCTGCGAGTACCGCCGGGGTGCACATCCCGACGCTGTGCTTCCTGAAGGACGTGCAGGCGATCGGCGCGTGCCGCGTGTGCCTCGTCGAGATCGAGGGTGCGCGCGACCTGGCCGCGTCGTGTGTCATGCCGGTCAGCGACGGCATGAAGATCCGCACCAATACGCCGCGTGTCCGCGAGTCGCGCAAGACGGTCGTCGAACTGCTGCTCTCGGAGCACGACGGCGACTGCACGACCTGCAACCGCAGCGAGGACTGCGAACTGCAGGCCGTCGCGCACGAGGTGGGCGTGACGGAGAACCGGTACGAGGGCGAGCGGAGCAAGCGCGCGCTCGACACGAGCACGCCGGCGCTCCGGCGCAATACCGGTAAGTGCATCCTGTGCCGCCGCTGCGTCACCGTCTGCAGCGAGGTGCAGGGCGTCACCGCGCTCTTCCCGCAGAACCGCGGCTTCAAGACCGTCGTCGGCCCGGCCTTCAACAAGGACCTCGATAGCGTCGCCTGTGTCCAGTGCGGCCAGTGCGGCGCGGTGTGTCCTGTCGGCGCGATCATCGAGAACGACCAGATCGAGCAGGTCTGGGCCGCGCTCGGCGACCCGACCAAGCACGTCGTCGTGCAGACCGCGCCCGCGATCCGCGCGGCGCTCGGCGAGTGCTTCGGCTATCCGCCCGGCACGCGCGTCAAGGGCAAGATGGTGTCGGCGCTCCGCCGGATCGGCTTCCAGGGCGTGTTCGACACGAACTTCGCCGCCGACCTCACGATCATGGAAGAGGGCACCGAACTCCTGCTGCGCCTGAAGAAGGCGCTCGTCGAGAAGCAGGAAGCGCACCTCCCGATGTTCACGAGCTGCTCGCCGGGCTGGATCCGCTTCGCCGAATATTTCTACCCCGAGATGCTGCCGAACCTCTCCACATGCAAGAGCCCGCAGCAGATGATGGGCGCCGTGGTCAAGAGCCACTACGCGCAGAAAATCGGCAAGAAGCCGGAGGACATCTTCATGGTGTCCATCATGCCCTGCACGGCCAAGAAGGCCGAGGCTAACCGCCCGGAGATGAATTCCAGCGGCGTCAGCGACGTCGATGTCGTGCTGACCACGCGCGAACTCGGCCGCATGATCACGCAGGCTGGCATCGATTTCCGGTCGCTGCCGGACAGCACGATGGATTCGCCGCTCGGCGAGTCCACCGGCGCCGCGGACATCTTCGCGAACACCGGCGGCGTGATGGAAGCCGCGCTCCGCACCGCCTACGAGATCGTCACCGGCAAACCCTTCCCGTTCGAAAACCTCCACGTGAAGCCCATCGAGGGGCTCGACGGCGTCAAGGAAGCCTCCATTCCGATCACCGAGACCGTGCCGGACTGGGAGTTCCTGCGCGGCGCGACGCTGAAGGTCGCCGTTGCCCACGGGCTCGGCAACGCGCGCAAGGTGATCGAGCGGATCAAGAAGGGCGAAGTGCAGTACCACTTCATCGAGATCATGACCTGCCCCGGCGGCTGCATCGGCGGCGGCGGGCAGCCGCGCATGACCGGCAACGACACGCGCAAGGCGCGCATCGCCGCCATCTACTCCGAGGACGAGCACCGCGACCTGCGCAAGTCCCACGAGAACCCGGCCGTGCAGAAGCTGTACGCCGAATTCCTAGGCCATCCGCTCGGCCACAAGTCGCACGAGATCCTGCACACGAAGTACGCCGCCCGCGCCAAGCTCAAAGCGCGCTGACGAATCTACGCTTGAAGATTGCCGGTTGGCGATGGCTGCTTTGCGGGGTGGGGCGGGCCATTTCAGATAAGCGTGTGTGCCAGGCCTCGTTGTGCGCAGAGGTGAAGCCGCCCGCCTGAGAGATGATCTGGTCTTTCTGGCTTTTGTGCTCATCGGCACTAGCTGCTTTGCATTTCGTTGGTTTTCCTGCTGCCGCTGGTCGCGGGTTTGGTCGCGCTGCTGATCTTCCATTGGAAAAAAACATCAGCGCCTGTGGTTGTGTGTGACCGCGGTGGGCCTTTGGGTCGCCTTGGTGAGCTGCTCTTTGCTGCTCGCCTGGGGCTTGGCTGCGGAAGAATGGGAGCGCAGTGGATTCGCGCAACAGAAACCTGCCACGCGCCAGGACTTGGAAGCTCATTTATATCTGGCCCGGAAGGTTCAGATTCTCGCATTTACCAATCTGTTTATGAGCATTTTCTTATCGTGGGATTCCGTCAAACACGCTTGCGTGGGCGCTGGTATGAACTCCACCCCGCGCAGCGGCGATCGGTATTTCCGCTATGAGGTTTTGGGTCTCATGTCCATCGATGCCATGGTGGATGGCAGGGATAAAGTGGTGATGCTGTTCCCTTCCTTCGATTATTGAGCAGCCGCGTGCGGCTCGTCGTCTGTTCCGATGTGTCCTGCATCCTTGACGCAGCTGGCCTATGTAGAGCGAGGGCTGATAAGCTGCCACCGCGGTCGGGGGCACTCACCACGGGCGTGGTGCGAAGGTCGAGGTGTGCGCGAGTTCCTCGAGCAGGGCACGTTCTTTTGCGGAGAGGTGCGAGGGGACGACAATCTTCAGGACGGCGTAGAGGTCGCCCGCGCCGCGGCCGCCGGGCTTCGGCAGGCCCTTGCCGCGCAGGCGCAGGCGCTGGCCGCTCTGGGTGCCGGCGGGGATCGTCATGGTCACGTTGCCGTCCACGGTTGGCACGGGCACCTTGCCGCCGAGCGCGGCCTCCCACGGCGCGAGCGGCAGGTCCAACTCGAGGTCGTGGCCGTTGAGCCGGTAGAGCGGATGCGGCGCGATGTGGAGCGTGAGGTACAGGTGGCCGGCCGGTCCGCCGCGCGGGCCGGCCGCGCCTTGGCCCGCGAGCCGGATGCGCGTGCCCTCGGTGGCGCCGGCGGGGATTTTCACGTCGTAGGTCTTCACGGTGCGGCGCGGTTCGCCGCGCCGGTCAAACTCGTCATGGGCCAGCGAGATATTTTTCGTCGCGCCGCGCGCCACGTCCTCGAGCGTCACGCTGATCGCAGCTTCCTGATCGGCGCCGCCGGGCTCTTCCACTTCCTCGCCCATGCCGTAGGGGGCTTGCTGCTGATAGCGGAAGGCGCTGCCGCGGCCGGCGCCGCCCATGGCGCCGCCGAAGAGCGACTCGAAGAAATCGCTGAAATCGCCGCCGCCGCCCATGTTCCCAAAATGGAACGCGCGGCCGCCGGCGCCGGCCTGCTGGGCCCTGCCGAAATCGAAGTTTTCCCAGCCCTGCGGCGGTGTGAATTCCTGGCCGCCGCGCCAGTTCGCGCCGAGCGCGTCGTAGCGCTTGCGTTTCTCGGCGTCGCAAAGCACTTCGTTGGCCTCGTTGACCTCTTTGAACCGCGCCTCGGCCCCGGGGGACTTGTTGACGTCGGGATGGCACTGGCGCGCGAGTTTGCGGTAGGCCTTCTTGATCTCGTCGGCGCTCGCGGTACGGCTCACGCCGAGAATCTCGTAGTAGTCTTTAAATTTTACCGGCATAGGCTTTGCTCCCTAGGGTTTCCACCGGCAGCATAGCACAGCGGCGCGTGCTTGCCACGGGGAAGTGAAACGAGGGGAACTGAGTATCGTAGGGCAACAATTCCTCCGTGACCTGCGCCGCGGCTGTGGTAGATTCTCGTTCATATGAAAGTAGTGCGTCAAACGAAGTCGGTTTCCAAGCCTTGGAAAAACCGCCTCTCCGGGTTTCCAACCTTTGGAAAACGCCCGCTCGTGGTCGGTGTGATCACCACCGTGGACGAAGCGGAGCGTGCACAAAAGCTTTCCCCGAAGCCGTTCGACCTCGTCGAATGGCGGCTCGACCTGACCGGCGAACACGGCGGGCGCTGGCTGGAGCGTTGCTGCGCGTTGGAGCAATCCGGTATCCGCGTCCTGCTGACGATCCGCGCCGCCGAAGAGGGCGGACAATGGCATGGCACGGATGCAGAGCGCGTCGCGCTTTTGCAGCGCGGCCTGGAGGTGGTCAGCCTGGTGGATATCGAGATCAACAGCCGCATCTTTCCGCGCGTGGTAGCCGCCGCGCACGCCGTCGGCCGCCCGGTCGTCGCTTCTTTCCACGATTTTTCCGGGACGCCGCCGCGTGCGGCGCTGGAGGACGTGCTGGCGCGCGGCTGGCAGGCGGGCGCGGACGTGGTGAAACTGGCGCTACGGTTGAATGCGGCCGCGGATTTGCCGCTGCTGCTGGACGTGCTCAAGGGCGGCACGCCGGAGCAACCGCTGTGCGTCATCGGCATGGGCGCGCCGGCAGCGCGGCTGGCGCTCGCGCGCGCCGGCGCCTGTTTCGCCTATGGGTTTCTGGGCGCGTCCGCCGCGCCGGGGCAGGTGCCCTGCGCCGAACTGTGGGCACAGTTGCAGAATGCCGCGGATGAGCGAAAGTGACGCACGCAAAACGGAGGCAGCATGAAACGACGTGAATTTCTGAAGACCACGGCATTGGGCGCCGGCGCGCTGGCGCTGGGCCGCACGGGCGCGGCCGAGCCGGCCGCCGCCGGCGGTTTCGATGCCTTCGAGTCGGTCGAGCTCGGCCATACCGGCCTGAAATTTCCGCGGCTGATGATGGGCACGGGGGTCCGCGGCGGCATGCGCCAATGCAACCTGACGCGCATGGGCAAGGACAAGGCGTATGCGCTCTTGCGCGCGGCGTTCGACCGCGGCATCCGCGCGTTCGACCTGGCCGACCTCTATGGCACGCATAGTTTCCTGCTGGCCGCACTCCAAGGCGTCAAGCGGAGCGAGCTGTGCATCTCCTCGAAGATCTGGTTTCGTCCCGGCGGCATCCCGGAGCAGGAGCGGCCGGATGCGGACGTGGTGGTGAAACGCTTCCTCAAGGAAATCGGCACCGACTACCTCGACCTGGTCCAGCTGCACTGCGTGACGGAAGAAAACTGGCCCGCAAGCCTGCAAAAGCAGGCCGAGATCCTGGCCGGGCTCAAGCAGAAGGGCGTCATCCGCGCGCACGGCGTCTCGTGTCATTCGCTGCCCGCGCTCGAGGCCGCGGCCAAAAGCCCTTGGACCGATTCCGTCCACGCGCGGATCAACCCCTACGGGCTGCTGATGGATGGCACAGCGGAAAAAGTTTTGCCGGTGGCCCAGCAGATCAAGGCGGCGGGCAAGGGCCTGATCGCGATGAAAATCCTGGGCGAAGGCAAGCTCGGCGGCAGTGAAGCGAAGAAGATCGCGTCGCTGCGCTATGCGCTGACCGAGGCGCGCGCCGACTGGCTGCTGGTCGGCTTCGACTCCGCCGAGCAGATTGACGACCTCGCCGCCTGCGTCCGCAAAGTCCCGCGCCCGGCCTGATTCAAGGCTCAACGCCAGCCGGCGAGACGGCCGAGCTGCCAGCAGGCCAGGCACGCCAGCCACGCGAGGCCCGTCATCCAGAGCCACTGGAACGCCATCCAATGCCACCCGCCGGCCTCGCGCCGGACGACGACCATCGTGCTGACGCACTGCATGGCGAGCACGTAGAAGATCATGATGGTGATGCCGCGCAGCGGCGTGAAGAACGGCAGCCCGTCGGCATCCTTTTCGGCGGCGAGCCGCGTCTGCAGGTCGGTCATGTTGTGCGGATCGGTCACCGTCGCCCCGTAGATCGTGGCCATGGAGGAGACGAAGACCTCGCGCGCGGCGAAGCTGCTGACGATGGCGATGCCGATGCGCCAGTCGAAGCCGATCGGCTTGAGCGCCGGTTCCAGCACGCGGCCCATCTGCCCGGCATAGCTCTGCTCCAGCGGCGTGCCGGGCCGGGCGGGGTTGTGGCGCGGATAGCTGGTCAGCACCCACATCAATACGCTCATCAGCAGGATCACCGTGCCGGCCTTCTTCAGGAAGAGCGCGCTGCGCTCCCACATGATGTGCAGCAGCGTCTTCAGCTGCGGCCGCCGGTAGGGCGGCAGCTCCTGCGCGAGCGTGGTCGAGGGGCCGCGCAGGATCGTCTTGCGGAACGCCCACGCGGAGAAGACCGCCGCGAGGAGGCCGAGCAGCACGAGCCCGCCGAGGACGAGCGCCTGCAGCGGCAGGAAGCCGAGCAGCGTCACCGACGGGATCACGGTGCCGGCGAGCAGCAGGTAGACCGGCCAGCGCGCGCTGCAGCACATCAGCGGCGCGACGAGGATCGTGATCAGCCGGTCGCGCGCGTTGTCGATCGTGCGCGCCGCCATGATGCCCGGCACGGCGCAGGCGAAGCTGGAGAAGAGGGGGATGAACGCCTTGCCGTGCAGGCCGAGCCGGCCCATCACGCGGTCGAGCAGGAACTGGATGCGCGCGGTGTAGCCGCTGTCCTCGATGATGGCGATGAACAGGAACAGCAGCATGATCTGCGGCAGGAACATCAGGACGCCGCCGACGCCGGCGATGACGCCATCCGTCAGCAGGCTCTGTACCTGGCCGGCGGGCACTAGTTGCGTCGTCGCTGCCGCCAGCCAGCCGAAGAAGTGCTTGATCCACTCCATCGGCTCGCGCGCCAGCCGGAAGATCGCCCAAAACATCGTCACGACGACGAGCCCCAACGCCGCGGAACCCCACACCGGGTGGGTCAGCCAGCGGTCCATCCGGTCGCTGAGGGTTGCGGTGGCCGGCGGCGCGGTCCGGACGTCCGGCAGGATGCCATCCACCCAGCGGTAGCGCAGTTCCGCCTCCAGCGTCGGCCAGTTGCGGCCGGCGGCGGCGAGCTGTTGCCGTGCGCGGTCGACCGCCGGCTGCCATTGGTCGCGCCACGGCGCGAGGCGCGGCTGCTCGAAGGCGGTCGCAGTGCAGATGATCCGCAGCGCCTCGCCCGGCGCCGCGGTCGCCTCGGCCAGCTCGTGCTCGCGCAGCAGCGTGGCGACCTCGGCCAGCGGGCCAGCGATGGCCAGCGGCAGCTCGACCACGTCGCGCGCCGGCAGCGGCGCCTGCAGCAGCTCGTCGAGGGCGGTGCGCAGCTGCTCGAAACCGTTGCCCTTGCTCGCGGTCATTGGCACGACGGCCGCGCCGAGCCGCCGGGCTAGCTGGTCCACGTCGATCTGCTGGCCGGTCTCCTCGCAGACGTCCATCATGTTCAGCGCGATGACTGTCGGCCGGCCCAGGCTCAGCAGTTGCGTGACGAAAAACAGGTTGCGCTCCAGGTTCGAGGCGTCGAGCACGGCGACGATCGCGCGCGGCACGGGCGTATCCTCGCGCAGGCCCAGCAGGACATCGTGCGCCACTTGTTCGTCGAGCGAGCGCGGATTGAGCGAGTAGGTGCCGGGCAGGTCGATCAGGTGGATCTCGCCGGTGTGCGGCAAGTGGACCGCGCCGCCGTGCTTTTCCACCGTGACACCGGGATAGTTCGACACCTTCTGCCGCAGCCCGGTCAGCGCGTTGAAGATCGTGGACTTGCCGCTGTTGGGATTGCCCGCGAGGGCGACGTGCGGGATATGGGGCTCAATGGCCATGGGGCTGCTCCGCGGCCACCTGGATGCGCTGGGCCACCTCGCGCCGCAGGCTCAGCTTGCAGCCGCGCACGCGCAGCTCCAGCGGTCCGCCCCAGTGCGAGCGCTTGGTGATGACAACCGGCGTGCCGGCGGTCAGGCCCAGCTCCGCCATGCGCTGCTGCTCGGCCGGCGGCAGCGCCATCGCACCCAGCCGTCCGCTGTGGCCTGTGCCCAGCGCGTCCAGCGTAAAAGATTTCTCATCCGGTTGCATGGGCGGCGAATATCCTTCAACCCAGCCGTCGCGTCAACCACCGCGCGCAAACTTAATCGGACCGATCCCATCCGCTAAGCAGTCCTCCCAACCCTCAACGGGTTTCAAGGCCCGCTGTGGGCGGGTTGCGTTGGGTGGCCGCGTTCTCACGAACGCGGCTACAGGAAGGCTTTCCAAGGTTTGGAAGAAATGACGCTTTGGTTTCCAAGGTCTGGAAAATGGTGCGCGCTGTAGTGTCGTCGGTGGCGGCGCCATCTGTGACCGCATCCAAGATGGTCCGATGTGGACTGCGCAAGCTTGCTTGCGCCCTGTTGGGAGGAGCTTGCTCCGCCCGCTAAATGAAATTCCAGTTTGTCTTGGTGCTGCCAGGTCTAATGCGCATAGCTAGCTACGTCGCCAAAGGAACAAGCAACCTTGCGCACTCCGCACCGGAGCTCGCTCAGGCCTTCCGCTCGGCGCGGATGACGAACATGTCGGCGCGCTTGAGGCCGAGTTCCTGGGCGGTCTGGATGGAGTGGTCGAGCAGGCCCATCTTGGGATAGCGGCCGTTGGAGCCGAACGTGAATTTCACGCCTGCCGCCTTGGCCATCTTCAAGAAGGGCATTTTGGGCAGCTTGTAGCTGGAGCTGATCTCCAGCGCGACGCCCGCGTTGACCGCGGCTGCGATCACCTTCTCCATCCGTGCGTCGGTCCAGAGCCGGTCATAGTCGGGCAGGAAGATCGAGGGCAGCCAGGTGACGTTCGCCAGGATATCGAGCGGCTTTTGTTGCAACACCTGCAGGTGCCAGTCCACGTAGCGGTCCATGAAGGTCTGCGCGTCGCCGAGCTCGGCGGCGGGCGCCAGCCACAGCTTCGTGCGCTTGCCGTTCTTGCCGGGCATCGTCATCGCGTCGGTCAGGATGTAGTCGAGCTGCGCCAGGCCGTCCTGCGTGAAACCGGTGGCCCAGTCGCTGAATTCGGTCTGCACCCCGCGGTAGACCGGCTTGCCCGCGAGCATGGCGAGCTGCTGCTTCAGTTCCGCGTCGTTGCTCAGGACCACCGGGTACTCGTTTTCCTTGGTGCCGGCGTGCTCGACGATGCCGAACTTGATGTGGCGCGCCTGGGGCAGCGCCAGCACCGCGTCGATCGTGCTCTTGTCCAGATGGACGTGGAAATCCACCAGCGGGAAATCCAGCTCGGCGTGGCGGCCGGACAGGCTGGCACAGCCGGGTGCAGCCAGCGCTGCGGCGCAGGCGGCGGCGGAACGGGCAATGAAAGAGCGGCGGGTGCAGGGCGTGGTCATGGTGTTCCTCGTGAGGGGCTTACTTTCTGTTTGGCGTCATCCAGGCCGCCCAGGTTTTCGACGCGGGTGTAGCCCAGTTCCTTCAAGATCCGGGCGGCGCTGCCGGAGCGCATGCCGCTGGCGCAATACACGCCGATGGACGTTTGCTTGTCGGGCACGACCGCGGCGATTTTTTCACGGAACTGATCAAGCGGCAGGTGCAGGGCGCCGGCGACGTGTTCCTCCGCCCATTCCTCGTCGGTGCGGACATCGATGACACACAGGCGGGTTGGCTGGGCGGGCGCCGCAGCCGCTTTATCACCGGGGGTGCTGACGGCTTGGGTGGACGACGTTTCCTTGTTGCTGGATCCGCCGGGTGAACAGCCGACGAGTGCGGCCAGCGCTAAAATTCCGAGGCTGATGAGCAGGCGCATGGGGTTTCTCAAGGCAGCGGCATGAACTTGATGCAGACGCACGCGCCGACCGTGATCTGCTGGCCGGTCGGCGTGAGCTTGCCGTTCGCCGGGTCGATGCGGAAGACGACGACGTTGTCGGACGTCTGGTGTGCGGCGAGCAGCCATTTGCCCGTCGGGTCGAAGTTGAAGTTGCGCGGGATCTTGCCCAGCGTCGGCGCGTTCTCGATGAGCTGCAGCTTGCCGGTGTCCGGGTTGAGCGTGAAGACGGCGATGGTGTCGTGTCCGCGGTTGGAGCCGTACAACACCTTGCCGTTCGGCCCCACGCGGATCTCGGCGCAGCTGTAGCTGGGCAGCAGCTGCTCGCCCGCGGGCAGCGTCGAGACGGTTTCGATTTCCTTCAGCGCGCCGCGCTCCGCGTCGTAGGCGAAGGCGGTGACGGTGCAGAGCATCTCGTTGATGACGTAGGCGAACTTGCCGTTGGGGTGGAAGGTGAAATGGCGCGGGCCGGAGCCGGGCGCGACGGCGGCAAACGGCGGGTCGTTGGGCGTGAGCGTCCCCTTGGCGGCGTCGAAGCGGTAGATCATCACCTTGTCGAGGCCGAGGTCGGGCGCGAAGGCGAAGCGGTTCGCCGGGTCGAGGAAGATCGAGTGCGCGTGCGGCCCCGTCTGGCGCTTGGGATTGACGCTGCTGCCGGCGTGCTGCATCTCGGCCGTCGGCGGGCACAACGTGCCGTCGGCCTTGACCGGCAGCACGGCGACGCTGCCGCTGCCATAGTTGGCGACCAGCGCGTTCTTGCCTTCGTTGTCGAGCCCCACATAGCACGGCCCGCTGCCGCCCGAGGGCTGCTGGTTGAGCAGGTTGAGCTTGCCGGTGGCGGCGTTGACCGCGAACGCGCTGACCGCGCCAGCCTTTTTGCCAGCTCCGCTCATTTCGCCGACGGCATAGAGGAAACGATGGCTCGGATGGATGGCGAGGAAGGAGGGGTTGGTGGTTTCCGCCGCCAGCTCCGGCGCGCCGAGCTTGCCGGTGGCCGAGTCGAAACGCGCCACATGGATGCCTTTGCTTTTCGCGCCGGTGTAGCCGCCGAAGTAGGCGAGGTAGTCATCCGCCGCCCGCGCCGTGCCCAGCGCCAGCAAGCCCAGCAGGAGTCCGCGTAGAATTTTCATGCACGGATGAAACAACAGCGCCGCCCTTGATGCAAGCCGCGATTCCGCGCGCGCTGGCCCGCCGCTACTTTGCCGGACCGATGCAGTAAAGGTGGTTGAAGCCTCGCAGGAAAATTTGGCCCTGGCTGATCACGGGCGACGCGTAGGTTTTCTCGCCCAGCGCGTTGCGGGACACCAGCTCGAGCGCCGGACCGGCTTTGACCACGTGCGTCACGCCGTCATCGTTCAAGAAATAAACCAGGCCATTCGCCGTGACGGGCGACGCGTGATGCAGCCCCGCGGCCTCCAGCTGCCAAAGGAGTTTCCCGGTGGCGGCTTCCAAACAGCACAACGGCTTCTGGCCCTCAAACGCAGAGCTCAGCACATAAGCGCCCACGGCGATGGGCGAGGGCACATAGGGGGCGCCCTCCTTCGTCTGCCACGCCACCTTGCTGGCGGTGACGTTGCCGGCACCGTCGGGCTTGATGGCCACGAGGAACCGGGTGGGCCAGCTGCTGGCGCCGAGCACCAGCCCCGCCTTCGCATGGAAGACCGGCGTCGCAATAAACTCCGTCGAGGGGCCGTCTACCGTCCACAGTTCCTTGCCGTCCCTCGGATCATAGCTGGTGATCGCCTTGTTGCCCGGCACGATCATCTGCATGCGCCCGGCCATTTCCATGATCAGCGGCACGCTGAAGCTCTGCACGGGATGCTTGGGTTCGAGGCTCCACACTTTCTGGCCGTCGCTGCGGCTCAGGGCCGCCAGCACGCCCGAAGTCTTGCCGCAACAGGCCACCAGCACGTTGTCTTCGAAAATGACCGGGCTGTGACAAAAGCCCCAGCCGCTGTCGAAGTGTCCCGGCCGGGCCAGCCACTTTTGCTCGCCGGCAAAATCGTATGCCGCCACGACCACCTCGTTGCCGTCGAGAAAGGTGACGAACACTTTCTCGCCATCGGTCACGGGGGTGCTGGAGGCGTAGCTGTTCTCGCCGTGCTTGGCCTCCCACGGCGCCTGGAGCACCGTCTTTTGCCAGAGCAGCCGGCCGGTTTTCCGGTCGAGACAGAGCAGGGCGCGGTCCTTGGTCTCGGCGATGGCGGTGGTGAGGAAGATCCGGTCGCCCCAGACCACCGGTGACGAGTGGCCGATGCCGGGCAGCGGTGTTTTCCAGGCGACGTTGTCGGTGCCGCTCCATTTCGTCGGGACGCGGGTTTCCAGGCTGGTGCCGTCGCCGCGCGGCCCCCGCCAGCCCGGCCAGTTCTCCCCCAGCGCTTTTGATTGCGCCGCCAGGGCGGTAATTCCGAGCACGAGCAGACAGGTGTGGACTGTTTTCATTATTTGTATACATGCCTGCCGCGTTTCCCGGCGTCAACGAAAAATCCGGCATCCTGCAGTCGTCTAACGAGGGCAACACTCGTATCCGGCGTTCTTTCTGCGGCGGCAGGAATGCCGCCGCTCCCAGCCAGTCGATCAGCCGCGAGAGCATTTGAGGCTTTAGCTATTTCTTCCAATCTGCAGTCGGCAATCTTCAATCGGCTATCTTTCAGTTCCCTCTGGCTTCAGCGTCCGCGGACAATTATTATCGCCCAATGATTCCTGAGCGCACGGCCGGAATGGGTCCGGTGCGCGGCGGAAGAAGGAGTGGATCATGGGCTGGGGACGCTATCTATTGCTCGGTGATCTGGGCCAGCAGCTGGACCTCTCGGACCAGAAAGAGGAACTCGCGCGCCTGCGCACCGAAATTCAGCGCCGCGGGCCGCCGTCCGCGGACGCCACGCCGGCGATCCAGCAGCTGCAGCAGGAGAACGACGAGCTGCGCCTCTATCTCGCGGCCGTGATCCGGTGTCTGGTTTCCAAGCAGGTGATCTCGGGCGATGAGCTGAAGCAGATCGTGGAGCTGGTGGACGCGGAAGACGGCGCGCAGAATGGCCGCTTCAGCGGTTCCGTCGTCTGACGGTGGGGGTGCTCCTCTCCTGAAGCCGAAACCAGCTGCAGCCCGGAAAAATTCGACAGAATCATTTATGGCAGAATCATGTCAGAGTGGTGGGACGTGGCGCCACGCGCAGGCCGCGCCTGTCGCTCAGTTTTCAATGATGCTGCCGGAAAAGTTCCCCATGCTTCCTGCGGGAGCCGTCAGGCAGCTGAAAATCGGGGTGGAATATGGGCCCCGCAAACAAACGGACGACGATGAAAATATGCGCCGAAAGCGGGCCGATGTCAGCGCGAACATCGCAGGCACGGGCTGATCTCTGGCAGAATCAGGGTTAGGGCACGACATTCAACATTACGCTTGCCCTGCGGAGGGATTTTGGGGGAAACCGGCTTGACTTTGCAGGGTGCCGTGTAAAACTGCGTACATGATTTTTCAGCGTCATAGTGCGGTCGAAAAGCGACGCGCCCACGGTGGGCGAGCCGAAGCAATTACTTATCCGGCCGGCGGACCCGGTACACGCCAGGCCGCGCACGGAGCCGGAAGCCTGTGAAGGCGGCCCGGGCGGCGGGTGTCATCCGCGAAGGTTCCCACAAGGAGCAACTTGCAGACGCTTGATGCGCGCATAACGCAGATCGCAGGGATCGTCGCGGCCGCCCTGCTGGTCGCCGGCTGCTTCCTGGTGCTGCGGCCGTTCTTCCCGGCCATCCTGTGGGCGGGCATCCTGTGCTTTGTCACTTGGCCGCTGTTTGTCCGCCTGAAGAGGGTGCTGCGTGGGCGGCGGTCGCTGGCCGCGCTGTTGATGACCTGCCTGCTGGGACTGCTGGTGGTGCTCCCGTTCGCGCTGGTCGGGCTGACCCTGGCCGATAACCTGTCGCAGTTGCTCGGCTTCTTCTCCAGCCTGCGCGAGAAGGGCCTGCCGGCGCCGCCAGAGTGGATCCGCGGCCTGCCGCTGGCGGGCGACCAT
This sequence comes from uncultured Lentisphaerota bacterium, assembly GCA_903912445.1. Lineage (GTDB taxonomy): Bacteria > Verrucomicrobiota > Kiritimatiellia > CAIQIC01 > CAIQIC01 > DP16D-bin41. Next base: position 12,876 of record CAIWHP010000111.1, on the reverse strand, counting down.
CTCGCCGCCGGCTGGCAACGGCTGTCCACCGACAGCGACAGAACGTTCGAGCTGGTGCGCAACTTCTTCGCCACGTCGCAAGGCTGGCTGCTGAAGAACAGTCTCCACATCGGCAAGGGGCTGCTGCAGTTGGTGCTCTCGCTGGTCCTCGCCTTCTTTTTCTACCTGAGCGGCGAGAAGGTGATGGAGCAGATCTCCGCCGTGATCCGCCGCCTGGCCGGGGACACCACCCAGCACCTGGTGGCGTCCGTCGGCAAGACCGTCAAGGGAGTGGTCTATGGCATCTTGGGCACCGCCCTGGCCCAGGGTATCGTGGCGGCCATCGGCTTTGTCGTGGCCGGCGTTCCCGGTGCCCTGTTTCTCGGTTTGCTTACGTTCTTCCTTTCCTTGGTGCCCGTGGGCCCGCCCCTGGTCTGGGTGCCCGTGACCGTCTGGCTGTTCATGTCGGAACGCACGGGGTGGGGCGTGTTCATGCTATTTTGGGGCTTCCTGGCCATCAGCGGCATCGACAACCTGGTCAAGCCCTACCTCATCGCCCGCGGCGTGAACCAGCCCTTCATCATCACCCTGCTGGGCGTGGCAGGCGGGTTGCTGGCCTTCGGCTTTCTGGGCGTCTTCCTCGGCCCGACCCTGCTGGCCGCGGGCTTGGTCCTCCTGCGCGAATGGATCGGCGGCAGCCACGCCGCGCGCGGCCGCGCCGGCCACGACTGAGCGGCGCCCGCTGCCGCCCGCCTTCGCGCCGGTCCGGACAGGAGGTTCCAAGGGCTGGAACTATTTCGCCCCGCACGGGAAATCCAAAGGCCAGAAAAAGCGCCTGAGGCCCGGTGCCGGGCTTGACTTTGCAGGCGGGCTCGGGAAAATCCGCGCATGTTCTCACGTGGCAGCAGCAGACAGGACCAACCCCATACGAAGGAGACGTTCCGATGAATCGTCGTACATTCCTGAAATCCACCCTGGTCGGCACGGGCGCGCTCGCCCTGCCGGGCTTCACCTTGTCGGCGCGGGCCGCCGCGAGCGGTTCCCGGCCGGCCGTGCTCAAGCTGTGCAGCCAGGAAGGCCGCATCCCCGGCGGCTCGCTGAAGGAGAAGGTCGCCAACCTCCAGAAGTATGGCTGCGTCGGCATCGAGTTCGGCGGCAACCCGGCCGGCCGCGTGGCGGAAATCAAGGCCACGCTCAAGGGCACGGGGATCAAGGTTTCCGCGCTCTGCTGGGGCTCGCAGAAGGGCGACCTCGTCTCGCTCGACCTGGAGAAGCGCAAGAAAGGCATCGAGGCCATCAAGTCCGCGCTCAACACCGCCGCCGAGCTCGAATCCACCGGCGTCATTTTCGTGCCGTGCTTCCACAAGCAGAGCGAGCTGAAGCCGGCGGAGCTCGACAAGGTGTTGGAAGAAATCTTCCCGGACATGGGCGACTACGCCAGGAAGGTCGGCAGCCGCATCCTGATCGAGCCGCTGAACAAGAAGGAAACGTTCTACATCAACCGGCTGGAGCAGGCCGTCGCCATCTGCAACAAGCTCAACAACGAGGGCATCTGCATGATGGGCGACTTCTACCACATGGCGCTGGAAGAATCCGACCAGACGCAGGCGTTCGTCACCGCCGGCAAGTGGCTGCACCACGTCCATCTCGCCACGCGCGATCATCGCATCCTGCCCGCCCAGGAACCGCACAGCTACGTCGAGGGTTTCAAGGGCCTCAAGCAGATCGGCTACCAGGACTTCTGCAGCCTGGAATGCGGCTGCAAGAAGGGCGCCAACCCCGAAGTGGATGTACCGAAGGCTTTCGACTACCTGCGCCAGCAGTGGGACGCGGCGAAGGTTTGAGCTGACCCACCCGCGGCGGCGGTCATGGGGCCACCGCCGGCGGGCGACGAACGCGTTGGCCTTTGTGGCATTTCGGTTGATTAATTTGATCGTCCTCGTTCTCGTCGTCGTCCTCGATCTGTGTTGACGCGATAATTCGAGGACGAGGACGAGCAAGAACGTTAAGTTCGTGGTTTGACCCTCAAGGCCGCGCCGCCGCCGGCATCCACTGCACGCCCTTGATCTCCAAGGTCGAGCCGTCCGCCTTGTCCTGGCCCAGCGACGGGCAGACGACCCGCGTCTGGATGGTGCCGGCCTGGGTGTCGATCGTGAACAGCCGGACCGGGTTGGTGACGGGATCGTGGTAGGTCTGCAGGAACTCGTGGATCTCGTTGCCCGCCGCGCCGCGGTCGAGCCGGTAGCCATGCGCGCCGGTGTGGCCGCAGAAGACCAGCCGGAAATTCGGGGACGGTGCGACCAGGTGGTCGAAGATGTACTGCGGGCTGTTGTCGCCGTAGCCCCCGTTGCGCTGCTCGATGGTTTTGCCGTTGGTCAGGAACGAGTGGGTCAGCAGGATCACGTTGTGCGCCGGATGCTGGTCGGCCACCGTCTTGGCCCACGCCACCGCGTTGCTGCGCGCCCACAGCTCGAGGTTGATGACCAGCCAGTCGTGCCCGCCCGCTTGGAACGTGTGCCAGGCGTTGTCTATCTTGCCCGGTTCGAAGACTCCGCCCAGCAAAGTAAACCGCTTCAGCGGGAAGTACTGGTTGTACACCGCCGTGTTCCGCAGGTTGTCGTGGACGTTGCCCGGCCGCGCGCTGCCGCCGGGCTTCTCGGGCGTGCCGCCGGTCGCCCACGTGTCGTGGTTGCCGAGGGCGAAGATGTAGGGCAGGCGGGCCTCGTCCAGCAGCTTGGCCGCCGCGCTGGCGCGCTCGTATTGGAAGTGGTCGGCCGTGTCCCAGTTCACCAGGTCGCCGCTCTGCAGCACGCACTGGAGGTTCAGCGCCGCGCGGTGGGCGATCAGCCACTGGAACCGGTTGGCCAGCCGCGTATCCTTGCCGTCCAGCACTTCCAGCTGCGTGTCGGGCACCACGGCGATCGTGAACGAGTTCCCGGCCCACGCCGCGCCCGCCAGCAACCAGACCAGCAACAGCAATCGCATCGACATGTTCTTCATCACAGCCCCCGTTTCCGCCGGCACCGCCCCGCCGCCCCCGCCGGCAAAGACAGCGCTGCCTTTGCCTGAAGCGCGACGGAGAGTCAAGGGCAACCCGCGGTCGGCCGGCACCTTCGCGCGAGGCCCTTCCCGGGGGCTGGGAGGCCCGTGTGCCGGTTTCTGCCAACGCTTGGCGTCAGGCAATGAAGCGGGCGCGGAAGCGCGTGGTGCGCTCGTGCTGGAAGCCTTCGCACTCGGCGCGCAGATAGTCGATCGCGCTGGCGACCAGCTCCGGCCGCAGCGCCCGGTCCGTGGCGGCCACCTGCTGCACGATGCCGATGGCGGCATAGCGCGAGATGAGCTTGCCGAACAGGACGCGGTCGACCTGCGAATCGGCGGTCGCCATCGGCAGGTCGCACAGCGGGTCGGCGGGCAGGACCGGCGGCGGCAGGCCCGGGTGCTGGGCCAGAGTGGCGCGCAACGTGCCGAGGCCCAGCTTGCGCGCCTCGCCGATCAGCTGCGCGGCGATCGCCTCGTAGAGCACGTCGTTGCTGCCTTCGAAGATCTGGAACGGGCGGCTGTCGGTGAACGCCTTGCCCGTGTAGTGGTCCTTGCGGAAGCCCTGCCCGCCGCGCAGCTGCACGCCGGACTGTGCGGCCATCTGGAGCAGGTCGGTCGTGGTGACCTTGACGATGTTCGCGGTCAGCATTTCGATGAACAGCTCCGGCGCGTGGTGCGCGTCGAGCAGCGCCCCGGCATACGCGCAGGCGGCGTGGCAGACCGTGCCGGCGGCCTGCATCGCGGCCAGCCGGTGCTGCGCCTGCTCGTAGGCGGCGAGCGGCTTGCCGAAGACCACGCGGTCGGCGCACCAGCGCGCGGCCTCGTCCACCAGCCGCCGCGTCGCGCCGGCCGCGATCGCGGCGATGCTGATGCGGCTGCGGTTGAGGATGTCGTACAGCGCGCGGATGTCCGTGGCCGGCCCGCACAGCTTGTGGTCGGCGGGCACGTGTACGTCGAAGCGCGTCAGGCCGTAGGAGATCGAGGTCAGCCCCGCCGCCGGGTAGCGCTGCTCGAAGCGGTAGCCGGGCTGGTCCGCGCGCACGATGAAGAAGTCCACGTCGCGCCCGAGCGCGCCCGAGGCGCGCGCCTTGCGCGCCGACACCAGCCAGTAGTCGCCCACGCCGCTGAGGCCGGCCCAATGCTTCGCGCCCTGGACCCGGTAGCCCCCGGCTTCCGCGCGGAAGCTTGTCTGGATGCCCATGATGTTCGTGCCGTAGTCCGGCTCCGTCATCATCATGCCGGCGAGCAGCCGCCGGTCCAGGAAGTCCGCCAGCACGCGCCCGCGCGTTTCCGGATGGGCATAGCGCGCGACGGGCATGAGGAACAGGCTGCTGGTGATGCCGAGCATCAGGGAAAGCTCGAGCGAGTGGTAGGCCGTCGTGGAGATCAGCCCCAGGCTTTCGCTGTAGCGGCGGTAGAGGCCGCCGTGTTCCGGCGGGATGAAGACCCGGAACGCGCCCAGCGCGTGCAGCTGGTCCACCACCTCGCGCGGGAAGCCCTCCGGACTATCCAGGAGCGGATGGCGCTTCGCCAGGTAACGATCTATGTTTTCAATTACGGCCGTCGCGGTGTCTGTCATAGGTTTTTCCCGTGCGTTCAGCTGCGCTGCAACCGCCCGCCCACCAGCCCGCGCGGCCAAAGCCGGCCAATCTACCGCATATTTCCACGGTTGAAAGGGTGGGGCGTTTTTTTCCTGCCACGGAAGATCCATCCGCCACTTTGCAATCTCCGGAAAAGCTGCTAGATTCCCGCCCACTTTTGCATGAACCCGTTCTGGAAATTATTGGCGGCGGTGCTGACGCTCGCCGCGGTGGCGCGGGCTGACTCGGCCCTGGGCGCGGCGCGGCTCGTGGCGACGAATTATCCCCTGGCGCAGGAGATTCTGAGCAACAACTGCATCGCGGTCACGACCAGCGGACAGGTCGCCGTGGCGTGGGGCTCGGCGCAGGATATGTTCGGGCGGCAGCGGCTGCTCGACGACGTGCAGCGCGCCTACGCCGCGTCGCGGCCGCGGGGCCAGAAGGTCGGCTTCTCGATCAAGGCGCGGCCGGACTCGACGAACGTGTGGCATTACATCAACAAGGACCACGAGCCTTCCGACATCATGGAAATCGCGCGCTGCGGGCCGGATGCGGAGCACGCGGAGCTGCTGTTCCGGGTGGATGGCGAGCGGTTCTTCGGCAATTTTCACATGGTGCTGGCGCTGCGGGCGTGGCCGGATGGTCCGGCCAGCACGCGCTATTGCGCCGACATCTGGGCCTACCCCGAAAACGGGGCGGTGCGTTTCTTTGTGCGGCACTTGGGGCTGATCGAGCGGTTCTTCCGCAAGAAGACCGGCGAGATCGAATTGATCGTGCGCGACGTGGTGCTCCAGCTCAACCGCGAGCAGCTCGTCACCTTCCTGGCAACGCCGGCCGCGCGCTGAGTTCCGCGCCCGCACGGCAGCTCCTCCCTCCTACCTCCCCGGCTGACCACGTCCTCGTTCGTTGAAGCGGTTTGAGCATCCACCACTCCGGGCCTCCGCCTTGGCTATGGCATGGGCGTATTGGTTTGGTTTATACTGCCTGCTATGCAACTGCCTGCACCATCATCATGGGCCGCCGGTTGGACGCTTGATCCGGCGGTCGTGTTCCTGAATCACGGTTCCTTCGGCGCCTGTCCGCGCGCCATTCTGGACCTGCAGGCCGGGCTGCGGGCGCGGCTGGAGGCGGAGCCGGTGCGGTTTTTCACACGGGAGTGCGAGCCGCTGCTGGATGCCTCGCGGGCGCGGCTGGCGCAGCTGCTGCAAACGGCGCCGGAGCACCTCGCCTTCGTGCCGAACGCCACGGCCGGCATCAACGCCGTCGCCCGCTCGCTGGAGTTCCGGCCGGGCGACGAGCTCCTGACGACGAACCACGACTACAACGCCTGCCGCTGCGTGCTGGCCGAGGTGGCGCGGCGCGCCGGGGCGCGGCTGGTGGTGGCGCAGGTCCCGCTCCCGGTCGCCAGCGCCGCGGAGGTCGTCGCGGCGGTCCTGGCGGCGGTGACGCCGCGCACGCGCCTGGCGATGGTGGACCACGTGACGAGCCCGACGGCGCTGGTGTTTCCCGTGGCGCAACTCGTGCGCGCCCTGGCGGAGCGCGGCGTCGACACGCTGGTGGATGGCGCGCATGCGCCGGGCATGGTGCCGGTGGATCTCGACGCGCTGCGTCCGGCGTACTATGCGGGCAACTGCCACAAGTGGCTGTGCGCGCCCAAGGGGGCGGGCTTCCTCTACGTGCGCCCCGATCTCCAGGAGCACATCCAGCCGGCCGTCATCAGCCACGGCTACAACACGCCGCGGCCGGGCCGCAACGCGCTGCACACGCGCTTCGATTGGGCCGGCACGCAGGATCCGACGCCGTGGCTGTGCGTGGGTGCGGCGATCGACTGGTGCGCGGCGCTGCTGCCGGGCGGTTTTGCGGAACTGCTGCGGCGCAATCGCGAACTGGCCTGCGCAGCGCGTCGCTTGCTCTGCGCCGAACTGGACGTGCCGCCGCTGTGTCCCGAGGACCTGCTCGGCGCGATGGCCACCCTCGTGCTGCCGGCGCGCCTGCAAGGTGCGCCCACGCCGCCCGGCGCGATCGATCCGCTGCAGACCCGGCTGCTGGAACAGGCGGCGGTCGAGGTGCCGGTGGTGAACTGGGGCGCGCCGGCGCAGCGCTATGTGCGTATTTCGGCGCAAATGTATAACTCCCGCGAACAGTTTGCATGGCTCGCGCAGGCGTTGCAGGCAGCCGGCTGCCGCTGATCCACCTTGGACAAGAGGGCGTCGCGAGCGCGGCCTTGGTGCACCGGGTTGGCTGTGCCCGTCTCGCCTTCGGCCCGGCTGCTCGCTGTGCGCCTTTGCCTCTGCCTCGAGCGTTTTCCCGCTACGGCGGAGCAGGCTCCGCCGCACAAGGCGGGAGCGAGCTGCCGCACTCCACACCGGAACACCTGGGCTGCTGCGGCGCGGCGGGCGGGGCGAAAAAATTGGTTTGACCGTTGACAACGTGAAGAAATTGCCTATAGTCGCCGCGCTTCCGTGCTGGGGGGTTAGCTCAGTTGGTAGAGCGCCTGAATGGCATTCAGGAGGTCGGGAGTTCAACTCTCCTACCCTCCACCAACACGCAAGCGTTGAACGTTTCGACGGTGCCGGTTGTCAAATCCCCACAAGCAAACGCGCCGCGGGCGCAAAGGAATGAGACCATGTTTCTCGATCCATTATATATTGGTTTGGCGCTGCCGGGGCTGGTGCTGGCGCTGCTGGCCACCTGGCTGACGCGCAGCACGTTCGCCAAATACTCGCGTGTCGCCGCTGCGTCGGGCCTGACCGGCGCGCAGGCGGCCGAACGCCTGCTGGAATCGCAGGGGATCACGGGCATCACCATCCGCGAGCACGAGGGCTTTCTCAGCGATCACTACGATCCGCGCAACCTCTCGCTGAACCTTTCGCCGGATGTCTACCGCTCGGCCTCGCTCTCCGCGATCGGCGTGGCGTGCCACGAGGCGGGCCACGCGATCCAGCATGCGAAGCTCTACGCGCCGCTCAAGCTGCGCACGGAGCTGGTCCCGCTGACGAACATCGGCAGCCAGCTTTCGTACATCCTTTTTTTCGCCGGCATGCTGATGAATTTCCCGCTCCTGCTCAAGGTCGGGGTGGGGCTGTTCCTGCTGTCCGTGGTCTTTGCGTTCGTCACGTTGCCGGTGGAGTGGGACGCGAGCCGGCGGGCCAAGCTGTTGATGGTCAGCGCCGGCATCGTCAGCCCGGCCGAGCAGGCGGGCGCGGCGCGGGTGCTGAATGCGGCCTTCCTGACCTATGTGGCGAGCGCGGTGACGGCCCTGCTGACGCTGCTCTACTATCTCATCCGGTCCGGCCTGCTCGGCGGGCGCGGCCGGGACTGAGTTTGCGCAGCGGCGGCCGCGTTTCCTGCCCGATCCATTTCAGAAAAGCGGGATTACCCGCCGTTAGCGGCAGCGCCACGACGCAGGGCGTCTGGTAGCTGTGCAAGGCTTTCACCCGGGCGATCACCTGCGCGGCGAGGCTGGCGCGGGTCTTGGCCAGCAGCAGCCATTCGTGCGCGCTTTCCATTTTCCCCTGCCACCAGTAGTGCGCTTCGATGGGGCCGACCAGGTTGCTGCACGCGATCAGGCGCTCGCGCAGCAGGGCGGCGCCCAGGCGGCGCGCCGCCGGCCGGTTCGCTGCGGTGATATAGATCAGCACATAATTCATCTCGTGGCTCCACGCATCGCCCTCCCGTCCAAGCGCGTGGAGAGGGATGACGAAGGCAGCATACCATGAAACCGCTGGGGCTGGTAGGCGGTGGCGACTCCCGCGCGGTCCGCTGCAAGTCGCCAAAGCCTTGCTGTAGGGCTGATACCGCCAGCCCGCCGGTTTGGGCTTGGCATGCTTGTTGCTTATGTTAATAACGTTCGAAAACAGATCAATTATGGGTAGTACAACATGAACTGGACTGTTAAATTCTTAGCAATCGCGAGTTTGGCCGCTGCAGGCTGCGGCACCGTACCGGAAGTTTATCATCCCAGGACCGTGGGTCCGGTCACGGATTCGCAGAATTGCGATGGCATTGTTGTGAAACTGGCGGCGCATAACAATGTCATTCCGCTGGGCAGGCCGGCCGCCTTCAGCGTCACGGTGCGCAACACCAGCGACCGCGCCATCTGGCTCCCCAAGAAGCCGCAACAGGGCTTTTTCTGGACCTATCCGAACGGCCGGCACGATTGTTATATGATCGAGCGCGAAGCCGCGCGGTTCTTCCGCAAAGCGGAATGCCTGTTGCTGCAGCCGGGTGAGGAACTGATCCTGCCGGGCCTCGTGGAAACGTCCTATTTCAACCGGCCAGGGATCACCGAGTTCCTCGCCGAGATCGATGTGGCGCGGAACACGAATCCCGAACTGCAACCCTTCTGGTCCGGCCGGGTGCTCTCCAACGGCTATGGCCTGCAACTGATCCCGTTCAGGAATGTCGCCGGTATTTAACCCGCCCCTGCGCTCAACCCGCACTCCGCTTGGAGTCTGTCTGGCCGGCAGCCGCAAGAAAAAGCTAGATTTTCACCTGAGTTTCACCTAAAGGGTCCGTGCCCTGACGTGTGCTCGCTGTATGGTGAAGCCGGACGAATCTGCCAGACCTGATATGCACAACCTAAAAGCGGTCGTTCAGCTGCTGGCGGTGTTGAGCCTGTTGTCTTCCGGCTGTGGCACCATTCAGGATGTCTATCATCCCCAGACCATCGGCCCGGTGACCGATGCGCAGGATTGCGATGGCCTCACGCTGAAGCTGTCTGCGCCGGCCACCGTCGTCCCGATCGGCAAACCCGCCGCGTTCAGCGTCGCCGTGCGCAACACGGGCAACCGGGCTCTTTGGATCCCCAAGAAACCGCAGCAGGGCTTCTTCTGGACCTATCCGAACGGTCGGCACGATTGCTACATGATCGAGCGCGAAGCCACGCGTTTTTTCAAAAGGAGCGATTGCCACTTGCTGCAGCCGGGCGGCGAACTGATCTTGGCGGGCCTGGTGGAAACCTCTTACTTTGACCGGCCCGGGATCACCGAGTTCCTCGCCGAGATCGATGTGGCCAAGAATACGAATCCCGAACTGGAGCCCTTCTGGTCCGGCCGGCTGCTCTCCAACGGCTATGGCCTGCAGATCATCCCCTTCAAGAACATCTCCGGCCTCCGCTGAGGCCGTCAACCTGTCCGCGGGCGGACGAACGCAAAGTAATACAGCAGCAGCGCGGCCATGGCATACATCGGCCAGCGCACCTCCCGGCCGCGGCCGCCCAGCAGTTTGAGGACCGGGTAGCTTGCAAAGCTCAGCGCGATGCCGTCGGCGATCGAGAACGTCAGCGGGATGCCCAGCAGCGCAAGGAAAGCCGGCACGGCCTCGGTGACGTCGTCCCACGCCACCCGCGCCACGCTCTGCATCATCAGCGCGCCCACCAGCACCAGCGCCGGCGCCGTGATCGGCGCGTAGCTGCCCACCATCGCCACCAGCGGGCTGAAGAGCAGCGCGAGCAGGAACAGCGCGCCCACCGTCAGCGCCGTCAGGCCGGTGCGGCCGCCCGCCTGGACCCCGGTGGCGCTCTCGATATAGCTGGTGACGGTGCTCGTGCCCAGCGCGGCACCGAGCGTCGTCGCGGCGGCGTCGGCGAAGAAGGCCTGCGTCGCGCGCGGCAGCTTGTTGCCCTGCATCAGGCCCGCCTGCTGGGTGACGCCGACCAGGGTGCCGACCGTGTCGAACAGCACCATGAAGAGAAACACCAGGATGAACGGCCAGGCGGCGGGCGTGAGCGCCTGCGCGAAGTCCATCTGCCAGATCGCGCCGGTCTGGATGTGCGGCAGGCCGATGAGGCCGGTGAAATGGGTCTTGCCCAGCGCGAGCGCCGCCACGGCCGCGGCGAGAATGCCCAGCAGGAGCGCGCCGCGGATCTTCCGCGCTTGCAGGCCTGCCGCCACCAGCAGGCCGACGCCGAAGACCGCCAGGTCGGCCCACGCCGGGTGCGTGTTCAGCCCGACCAGCGTGCCGGGCTTGGCGATGATCAGGCCGGCGTTCTTCAGCCCGATGAACGCGATGAACAGGCCGATGCCCGCCGCGATGCCGTTGCAGAGGCTCGGGCTGACCGCCTCGATCACCGCCTCGCGCAGCCGCACCAGCGAGAGCACGAGGAAGACGAGGCCGGAGAGGAACACCATCGCCAGCGCCGCCTGCCACGCGTGGCTCACGCCGAGCGCCGTCAGGCTCATGCAGACGCTGACGAAGAAAAAGTTTTCGCCCATGCCTGGGGCGAGCGCGATCGGATAGCGCGCCAGCAGGCCCATCAGCGCCGAGCCGGCGGCCGAGGCCAGGCAGGTGGCCAGCAGCACGGCGCCTGCGTCGAGGCCGGTCGGGCGGCCGGCGAAGTCCACGCTCAGCACCGCCGGCTGCACGAACAGGATGTAGGCCATGCTCAGGAACGTGGTCACGCCCGCCAGGAGCTCGGTCCGCACGGTCGTCTGGTTTTCCGCGAGCCGGAAGTAGCCGGAGAAGTTCATCGGCGCATTCTATTTCCCCGGGCCGGATTTGCAATCCCGGGGAAAACTCTGCGGGCTTGCCGAGCGCGGGCGGATTTGCCAAGGTCGGCGCGCGGAAAAAACGTGTGCGCCGGGCGGCAGGACCGCGGGGCTTTTCGCCGGCCAACAACTGACCAAGGACAACGAGCGTGTTCGACAAACTTTCGGCTTCGCTGCAAAAGGTCTTCAAGAACCTGCGCGGCTACGGGAAACTGAGCGAGCGCAACGTCCAGGATGCGCTGCGCGAGGTGCGCATGGCGCTGCTGGAGGCCGACGTCAATTTTCAGGTGGCGCGCGAGTTCATCGCGCGCGTCCAGGCCAAGTGCCTCGGCGCGGAAGTCCTCGACAGCGTCACGCCCGGCCAGCAGGTCATCAAACACGTCCACGACGAGCTGGTGGCGCTGCTCGGCGGGGGCACGCGCGAGTTCGATTTCGGCGGCGGCAAGCCGGCGAAGGTGTTGCTGCTCGGCCTCAACGGCGCGGGCAAGACGACGACGGCGGGCAAGCTGGCGCGGCTCTGGAAGCAGCAGGGCCGGCGCGTCGTGCTCGTCGCGTGCGACCTGAAGCGGCCGGCGGCCGTGGACCAGCTCAAGATCCTGGCGGGCCAGGTCGGCGTGGACTTCGTCGGGCCGCAGGCGGGCGAGGGGTTGCACGACTTCGGGCGCCGCGCGCGCTCCCAGGTGGAGGCGGGCGCCTGGGACATCGCGATCTTCGACTCCGCCGGCCGGCTGCAGGTGGACGCCGAACTGGTGCAGGAGCTCAAGGAGCTGAAAGAAATCCTCGCGCCGCGCAATGCCGTGCTCGTGCTCGATGCCGCCATCGGCCAGGAAGCGGTCAGCGTGGCCGAGACGTTCCATCGCGAGATCGGCCTGACCGGCCTGATCCTGACGAAGCTCGACGGCGATGCGCGCGGCGGCGCGGCGCTGAGCGTGCAGCATGTGGCGCAGTGCCCGATCCTCATGGTCGGCGTCGGCGAGCGGCCCGAGGACCTCCAGCCGTTCCACCCCGACCGGCTGGCCTCGCGCATCCTCGGCATGGGCGACATCGTCAGCCTGGTCGAGAAGGCGCAGGCGGCGGTGGACGTGGAGATGCTGGCGCAGGCGGAAGAGACGCTGCGCAAGAAGACCCTGACGCTGGAAGATTTTCTCTCGCAGATGCAGCAGATGAAAAAGCTCGGCTCGATGAGCAGCCTGCTGGAGATGCTGCCCGGGGTGGGGCAGATCCCGGCGGAGCAGCGCGAGCAGGCGCTGGCCGGCTCCGAGCAGGAGATGAAAAAGGCCGAGGCCATCATCCGGTCCATGACGGTGAAGGAGCGGCGGCATCCCGAGGTGCTCGACGCCAGCCGCAAGCGCCGCATCGCCCGCGGCAGCGGCACGGACGTCACCGCCGTCAACGAAGTGCTCAACAATTTCCGGCGTTCGCAGCAGATGATGCAGAAAATGGGCAAGCTGCAGAAGAAAATGATGCGGATGAAACGGTTCTGACCTGCCCCTGTCCCGCCCGCCCGCGCAAAAAATCCAAGGCCTGGGAAAACCAGCGTTCCGGCTTCCAAGCCTTTGAAAACTCCGCCCACGCAGCGGACATCCGGCGCGATAATTTTCAAGGTTACAGCCGCATGATTTTCCCGCACGTCTTCGCCAACCGCGGTCCAACTGTAGCCGGGGTCGCCGAACCCTTTCTTTCGTCCCTGACGGGACTTGGCGGAAGAGAGCGCACACACCCGGCGCCGAAGCACCGGGCTGCTGTCGTGGCGTCCCGCTGGGACGCCGTTGTGCCCTTCGTGGAAGCGG
>CAIWHP010000110.1 GCA_903912445.1 uncultured Lentisphaerota bacterium | reverse complement strand
GCATGCGGCCTTTCCGAGATCGGACTGGCCTCTGGCCCTCTGCGAAGACAGTCAGCGAAGGACCGCCCTGTTTGTCGCGTCGTTTCTCCGCGAGTTTCATCATAAACTGCGTTTCTAGAGAAGGAGCATGTTGAAAAATATCCACAAGTTGATGCGGACCCTGGCACCTGTGCTGCCAGACGGACTGAAGGAAGCGATCCGTGGGGTTGTGCCGATGAAAACGTACGACTACGCGCGGCAGTGCGAGGCCGCCCCAGACTCGGGCCCCTTACAGATGAATGTCCCAGGCAGCCGATACCGTTTTGGCATCGTGCACGACCTTTATCAGGACCACCAGTACTTCGTGGCGGCGTGCCGCGACCTAGGGGTATCCTACGAAGTGCTGGATCTGCTGGCGGATGATTGGGTGGCGCGCTTCCGGAATGGACGATTTGACGCCGTGCTGGTGTGGCCCAGCAGTGTCACAACGGTGATCAAGCAGGTTTATGATTATCGTCTGCGGATACTGGAGCATGATCTTGGTTTGTGCCTATATCCGACGTGGCAGGAATGCTGGCTCACGGAGCATAAACCGCGACTCCGCGACTGGCTGGATGCCCATGGCGTTCCCCATCCCCGTACCTGGGTGTTTCACGACGAAACTCAGGCGCTGACCTTCGCTCAGGATGCAAACTACCCGATTGTGTGCAAGACCGCCACCGGTGCCGGGGCCAGCGGCGTCTCCGTCATCCGTACCCGTCGTGCGCTGGAGCGCATCATCCGGGTGGCATTTGGCCCGGGGTTGCGGCCGCGACGGTATGACGCCTATGATCGTCAGCGTGGGTTTATCTATTTGCAGGAATACTTGCCCAATGTCGATGAGTGGCGCATGGTGCGGATTGGCGACTCCTTCTTCGGCTATCGGAAGGAGAAGGGCGCGGACGGACTCCACAGTGCCTCCCACAAGTGGAGTTGGGTCGATCCGGGGAAGGAGTTGCTGGACCTCCTCAAGCAGGTGACGGATATTGGCGGGTTCACGAGCATGGACGTGGATATCTTTCTCACGCAGGACGGCCGGTTGCTGATCAACGAACTGCAGACCGTCTTTGGCTGCACGACGCCGGCGATTTACATGAAAGTGAACGACATCGAGGGGCGTTACGTGCACGAGAATGGAGCCTGGACGTTTGAGGCCGGTGCTTACTGGGCCAACCATATGTGCAATATGCGGGTTGAATATGTCCTGAAGTGTTTGGCGACAAAAAACAGTGGGTGTGCGCGGTGAGGCTTACACGTGAGCGCTGTCCGTTACCCCTGCACCTGTTTGAGGAAATTCGGACCGACAGTGACTGGGAAGTTGCTCTCCGGCACTTTGAGATCCAGGCGATGATGAAGCCGTTTCCTGCGGGGGGGTTTGCGAATGCGCTGGAACTTGGCTGCGGCAATGGCGGGAGCAGCCTGCACCTTGAAGACTGGTGCCACCGACTCACCGCAACGGACTATGATGCCCTCAAATTTCGAACGGCCCCCACATCCAAGACATCGTTTGTTGCCATCGATGCGCAGGAGCTGTCGCCTTTTCAAACTGGGGCCATGGATTTAATATTTTCCAGCAACTTGCTGGAACATTTGCCGGACGTTGAGAAATGCCTGCGAGACTGTACGCGTGTTCTCAAACGGGGCGGATATGCGGTTCATATGATGCCCAACCGCACCTGGAAATGCCTCAACCTTCTGCTCTTCTATCCTCTGTTGGTGCAAGGCGGCTGCATGAAATTGTTGCACCCGTTGGTGGCTGATGGAGGGAAGCCGCACATAACAGTTGCTCTCGATGATAATCTGCACGAAGTGATAGAGCGGCGTTCACTTGTAAAAAGGTTGCTGCCGCAGAGGCATGGGTTTGCGAAGTCACACGTTGATGAATGGCTGCGCTGGAATGATCGGCGATGGTTGCGCCTCTTCGAAGCGAGCGGGCTGGAGGTTCTGCGAGTCGTCCATCTACCGTTCTATTTTGGCCACGGCTATGTTTTTCGTCGGTTGCTGCGTCTCGGGAATCGCCTCGGTTTATCATCCTCTACAGGTTACGTAATGGTGAAGCGATAAGCTCTTGAAGGCTAGGAAGTATATTGTGGACACCCATGTTGCGATGTCGGAACAGCCCCGTCATGGGGGTGGGGCATGAACCCGGAGCACATGCTTGTGCGTGCGTTGCAGGCCGGGGAGGCAACGGGCGCGTTTGGGCCCGGTGTTCCTCCCGTGGGCTCTGACCTTTGGCTGAACACTTTCCCGGAAAACGCAAAAGCCTATGGCGTTTTTGAGGGGGAAGAGCTGCAGGCTATTTTGACTCTCCAAGAAAGCCGGCGCCTGCTGATTCGAATGGTGACTGACCCTGACCTGGCTCCGCACTGCGGCTTGACGTTTCGCGAATGCCCCGGGAATGTGGAGAAATTGAACGGATGGCGCAAACGAGTTATGACCGCGCTGGCGCTTTTTCTGGATCGACCACGCTGGGGCATCACGTCAGTCACCTTTCCGGACTGGGTCACAGATTTCCAACCTTTCGTCTGGCGCGGGTTCAAGGTGCTTGTGCGGTACACCTATCAGATTCGCCTGAGCGGACAGACGGATGACGCGTTGCTGGGCGAAATGAACGCCACCCGCCGCAATGAAATCCGCAATGGACATAAGAAGGCTTTGACCGTCGTGTCCTGTGAGGATTTCGCCGTCGTGGAGCAACTTGTCGCTAAGACCTATCAGCGACAGGGCCTCTCGTCAGACCTTTCACAGGTTCACGCGCTGCTGCATGGGTTTGCACGGCCGGATAATTCGTTCGCTTATGTGACCCGCAAGGCGGGGGTGCCGGTAGCGGCCTGCTTCTGCATCCGGGATGCGACGCGCGCCTATTACGTGCTCGGTGGTGTGGATGCGGAGGAAGGCGTGGGTGCGGCGGCTCCGATGGCGCTGTTCGCGTGCATCCGGCAGGCGCGGGAACTTGGGCTGGAGGTGTTCGACCTTGAAGGCTCCATGATCCCGGGTATCGAGCACTACTTCCGGAGTTTCGGCGGAATCCTGACACCCTTATATCGAGTTGTGAAGGCCAGCCTCCCCATCGAATGGGCACTCAAACCATTCCGGCGAAGCATATTTTAGTCGAGGCCATGCGATGAGCACTGTCACCACCCTGCAGAAAATCCGATCCTTGGCCATCATCGCTCACGGTTATCCCTGTGCCGTGAAACCGACCTGGCTCGTTTTCGTGCAGCAGATCGCGCACGCCTTCGCGCGCCAAGGTGTCGAGGTGTCGGTCATCTGCCCGCTTGCCATTCAGCGGGCGCTGCGCGGTCGTGATCCGCTGGTCTCTGAGGAAGACGCGGGCGCGGGTGCCCACGTGACGGTTTATCGGCCGCGGTACTTGTCGCTATCTTCCAAACGAATTGGAATCTGGAATACGTTTGACCTGACCTGTTTATTGCACCGGCGGGCGGTGCGGTCCGTGCTGGCACGCAAGTTGAGAAGGGTGGAGGTGCTCTACGGGCATTTCCTGTATCCCTCCGGGGCCTGCGTTGTCCGCTTGGGTCAGGAGTTCGGCCTGCCCGCATTCCCTGCGGCAGGCGAAATATCAGGGAATCGTACTCTGGACACGGCCGAGTATGTTGGCGTGGAGCGGGCCCGCTGCGCATTGGCCCCCGCTACGGGCTTCATTGCGAACTCGGCCCATGTGGCGGCTCTGCTGGCGCGGGATTTCGGGTTCGGTGGCGACCAGGTGGGCGTGTTCCCCAATGCCGTGAACCGGCGGGTCTTCTTTCCCAAGGACCGCGCACAGATGCGCCATAAGTGGGGGTTGCCGAACGACCGGTTTCTGGTTGCCTGCGTGGGTAGTTTCGAGCACCGCAAGGGGCAGGAGCGGATTTGCCAGGCCCTCGACGGCTTGCCGGGGGTGGGTGGTGTCTTTGTGGGCGCGGGTGTGCCTGTTCCCCGCGGAGGGAATGTGGTCTTCTGCCGCGCGTTGGCACACGCACAGGTGCCGGAGATCCTTTCGGGGTGTGATGCCTTTGTGCTGCCGACGATGGACGAAGGGTGTTGTAATGCGATCATCGAAGCCTTGGCCTGCGGGCTCCCCGTCATCAGTTCGACCGGGGCGTTCAACGACGAGATCTTGAACCCGGATGTTTCTATCCGTACGGACCCGCTTGATATGGGAGCCATCCGTCAAGCCGTGATCTGCCTGCGCGATAATTTGGTTCTTCGGGAACGGATGGCGCATGCGGCCTTGCAGTGGTCCGTTAATTTCGACGCCGACCGGCGGGCGCGCCGTATCCTCGAATTCATGTCCGAACGAATCCGAAGGCGTCAGGGCAACTAGTCCACATCCGCCTGGCGAGGGCAG
The DNA here is from genome assembly GCA_903912445.1 of uncultured Lentisphaerota bacterium. Classification (GTDB taxonomy): domain Bacteria; phylum Verrucomicrobiota; class Kiritimatiellia; order CAIQIC01; family CAIQIC01; genus DP16D-bin41. Next base: position 78,645 of record CAIWHP010000110.1, on the reverse strand, counting down.
GAGTAAGCGCAATTGACCGGGAGAAGTTCTGTTGCATCAAACGTCAGCCAACATTAGCCACTTGTGACTACTATACCAAACAGCCTCAAGCGTTTTATCATCAAAGTGCTGCCCGAGCCGCTCCAGGTTCTGATGACCCGGCACCACTATTTGGCTTGCGTGACCGCCGTGACCGAGGCGAGCGAGGACTACTTCTCGATCATCGCGCATTTGGTCGCGCCTGGCGATTGCGTCCTGGATGTCGGTGGCAACATCGGCATGTACGCCAAGTTCCTCAGCGGTCTGGTCGGGCCGGCGGGAAAGGTCCTCTCCGTCGAGCCGTTGCCTCGGAATATCGCGATCCTTGAATATGTAAGACGGGCCCTTCACCTCGACAATGTATCGATCGTGCGGTGCGCATTATCCGACCGTGATGGTCGCGCGGAACTGTCGATTCCCACGTACGAGTCCGGGGTGGAAAATTATTATCGTCCTTGCCTGGGCGGCACGGGGGGGGGGCGGAAGGTGTGGGTCGCAACGCGCCGCATCGACTCGCTCCTGGCAGGTCAGACGCAGCGGGTTAGTTTCATCAAGATCGATGTCGAAGGGCACGAGTGGCCGTGTATTCAAGGCGCGCTGGTCTCACTGCGTCGTGACCGGCCTGCGCTCTTGATCGAGGTGAATGGTGACCCTGACAATCCTCTTGCTGCGGCCGCCGAACTGTTCAAAATATTGACGGAAACGGGCTACTGCGCGTACGTCTGGGAGGAGCATCAGGTGCGCCCGCGCGTGGCTAGGGAACAGGCGTCGGACTATTTCTTTCTGATGGAAGAGCACTTGGCCTTCCTGAATAAGCGTGGTTTGACACGCCCCGCACCTGTGCCTGTGGAAAAAGCGAGGCCAGCGGCGGGCGATCGCGAGTGTGCCCTTTCATGAACAGGAGACCCGCTATCTGTCTGGTGGAGCCCTGTCACAGCCATGAGGAAGTGCTGTTGCCTCTGATCGACCTGTTGCACGAGGACTACGAGGTCCACGTGATCGCCCCTCAGTCCCTGTTGGACGTGGATTTGCTGCGGCGCACCCGGCACCTGTACACCGCGATACCGCTTGACTGGAACCAGCGGGCTCCCCGGTGGAGGCGCTTGCTGTGCATGCCAGGCAAGTACCGCCAGATCCGGCGTCTTGTGGAGGGCATCAGGCCCGAATTAGTTATTTTCAACTCGACCTATGAACTGCCCGACCTGTTGCTCATTGCGGCTTTCTTCAGAGGGGTTCCGAAGGCGCAGCTCATCCACAACTTTCAGTACTTCCTCAAGCCCGGCATGCGGCTGATCTATGACGCGTTTGATCTGAACCTGGTCATCTCGGAGGAAGTGCACGGCTACGTGACCGGACATCATCCCGAATACCGTTCGCTAGAGTATGTATTGCCAATTTCGTTCAGCGCGTTCGAGTCCGCCAGGGCGACGGACCTTCCCGCGCAGCCGGCAGCCGACCCCGCCTTGCACCTGGCCGTCTTTGGGTCCGCCGGCGGACACCGTCGTAATTATGCGGGTTTGCTCAATAGTCTTGCAGCATGGTCGCCTGGTGACCGGCCTCCCGGTTTCGTTTTGCACCTGGTCGGCGAACTGCCCGAGGACTACCGGAGCTTCATCCGGGATCATCACCTCGATCCGGTCGTGCAATATTACGATGCGTATGTGACTTTTGAGGAGCTCTTCCGTGTACTCCACAAGGTTGATATCGTTCTGTTCCTCATCGATGCCACCGTGCGCGACTGCGCGGTCTACAACCGGTATAAGATCACCGGGGCCTCAACGCTCATCAAGGGCTTTGGGAAGGCGTGCGCTTCATCGCGCGATTTCCGGGTGGACGCCTCGCTGGTGGACCAGTGCTGCTTCTACGAAAGTGATCGCGTCGAGGAACTCTTCGAGGCTATCGCGGATGGCCGCATCAACCCGCGCACCGTGCGCGGGCTGGAGGCGCACGCTACAGGCAAGCCCCTGTTTTCCCGCGAAGCTCAGCGGGACCGGTTGTTACGCGCGCTGAAAACAGTCCGCACCTGAGTTTTGGAGCGCAACACCAGTAGATCGCACATGACTGAAAACGAACAGCTTTCCGCCCGCCGCTCCCACGCGGCCGACCTCCTCCTGGACCGCGTGGCAGTGCTCGGGGCGGCTGGGCAGGGGCCGGTGCCTTCCAGTTTCCCGGCCGGGGGACTTTCCACTGGCGCGCATTCGCTGGTTTCACAAGCGGAACTGGACGCAATCTTCGACAGTGCCAGCCTTGTACGGGAACTTCAGACCGGCTGGAAAGAGGCCTTGGGACGATTTGATGAGAGGGCGCTTGCTTGGGATATTTCTGTCCCGTGGATTGACCGTCGCGCGCAGGCGCTCGTTCAACGTGCGGGGAAGGCAGGTGCCCCAGGCGGGTTCCGGGTGATTATGACTCACGACGTGGACCGGACGACCGGGTTCGAGCCGACCGCCCTGCTGAACTCGTTCTTGAAAGCCGGCGGACTGCGGCGTTCGGCCTGCCTCGGGCTGCGTGATACCTGCTCGCCTCGTGCACTGGTGCGGAATGTGGAACGTCTGTTGGAGTACGAGCAAGCACACGGCGTGGGGGCGTGCTATTTCATGATGGCGGGACCGTACGGGAGGGGCCGGTACGCGACCCGCACGGATATCCGGTGGCGCGCATCGCGGGAGATCGTCCGGCTTGTCCAGCAGGCGGGGATGTCGATAGGTCTGCATGGCAGTTTCTACGCGCGCGAGCGGAACACGTATGCGGAAGAGAAGCAGCGGGTCGAGCAGGTTCTGGGTTGCGCCCTTCGTGCGCACCGGAACCACTACCTGCGCTTCGACCCCGAACGGCTCCCCGCCCAAATGGAGGCGGCGGGCCTCGAATATGATTTCAGCATGGGCTTCCGTACCCGTGTCGGGTTTCGCACCGGTTGTGCCCATGTGCACCGGGCCTACGATCTTTTGAACCACCGAACCTCCAGCCTCCGGTTGGTGCCGCTCGTGTTCATGGACACCGTCCTGTGCGACGGCGAGCCCGCTGCGCGACTGGCGGAATTGCACTCGGTTCTGCAGCAAACCCGTGAAGTGGGCGGGTGCGTATCGCTGCTCTTCCACCCCGAGACCCTGATTGAGCAAAGGGACGGGTGGACTTGGTTCGAACGGACGGTCGGCATGTGTGCCGAGTTAGGCGCCGACCTGTCAGGGGTACTCCCATGAAAGTATGGCTGTTAGAGGTGGGCGAATCTCTGCCGGTGGGCGACAACCGTGCTTGCCGGTTGCGGCGGATCGGCATCCTGGCCCGGCGGCTGGCGGCGGCGGGGCACGAGGTGACCTGGTGGGCTTCGGCGTTCGACCACTACCAGAAGCGCTATGTGGTCGAGACCGAGGAACCGCTCGTGGTGAGCCCGGGTCTGCTGATCCAGCCCCTGCGCGGGTGTGGCTACGCCCGCAATCTCTCCTTGAAACGCTTGCTGGACTACGTCCTGGTGGCGTTCAGGTTCAGGCACCACAGCGCGCGGCTGGAACAACCGGACATCATCCTGAGCGGCTTCCCCAGCGTCGAATTGAGTTTCGCGGCGGTAAGGTATGGCTTGGCTCGCCATGTGCCCGTGATCTTGGACGTCAAGGACATGTGGCCGGACATCTTCATGGACCACGTGCCGGCGTATCTGCGGCCGCTGCTGCGCGTCGTGTTGAGCCCATGGTTCTGGATGGCGCGCTGGACTTGTGCCCACGCAAGCGCGACCACAGGCATGACCGAGGCCTTCGTCGAGTGGGCGCTCCGGCGCGGCGGGCGGGTGAAGACACTGCGGGATCGAAGCTTCCCTTTCGGCTACGCTGATGGCCCGCCCTCGGAACAGGCGTTGCGTGAGGCTGAAGCCTTCTGGGATACGCGTGCCGTCACAGCCGCCGAAGCTAGTCGGACCGTATGTTTTCTGGGTGGCATCGGGCACCAACTCGACCTGACGACCGTGATTCGGGCCGCCCGGCGGCTCCGGGACATGGGCCGGCCGATACGGTTTGTGATGTGCGGGACCGGTGACCGGCTCGCGGAGTACCGCGCGCAGACACGCGACCTCGATCAGGTGCTCTGGACGGGCTGGGTGGACGCTGCTCAAATGTACGTGCTCATGCGCCGTTCGATGGCCGGCCTGGATCCTTTGCCGGATCGCTTCGACTTTCTGGCCTCGATCAATAACAAGGCCATCGAATACTTCAGCGCCGGCTTGCCCGTCATCTCCAGCCCGTCGCGCGGCGTGCTCTGCGAATTGCTCGCGGCCCGTCGCACCGGCACCAGTTACGAGTGCGGCGACGATGACCGCCTGGCCTCCATCCTGTGCGACCTGGCCGACCACCCGGATCAACGGACGGCCATGGGGTTACGCTCCCGGCAACTCTTCGAGGAGCGGTTTGTGGCCGACAAGGTGTATGGCGAGATGACCGCCTATGTTGAGTCGATCGGATGCGAAAAGGGTAGGGCATGATCGCCAAGTACGGCAAGGTCCCTGGCTTTTCAGGAATCATGGAGGCCGCCTGCGGCGTCCGCCATGGTCCATCGCGCCTGCGCCAAAGCATCCTTTCCCTGCTTGGTTCGCGGCATGCGTTCCTCTTCCCCTCCGGACGAAGTGCCCTCGAGTGCTTCCTGCGTGCGGTGGGCGGCGGGGGTGACGTGGCCGTGCCCGCCTATACCTGCATCGCCGTTCCTGAAGCTGTGACCCGCGCCGGCTGGAACCCTGTGCTCGTTGACATTGGCTCCGGCTCCGTGAATATGTCCCGCGAAACGTTGGAGGCGAGTCTTACGCCGGATACGCGCGTTGTCCTGTTGACGCACCAATTCGGCATCCCGTCCGATATCCGACCGATCCTGGAGCTTTGCCGCAGCAAGGGTCTCCTCATCCTGGAGGACGCGGCGGCCGCTCTGGGAGCCCGCTATGCTCGGCAACCTGTTGGCACGTTCGGCGACGCGGCGGTGTTCAGCTTCGGCCTCACCAAGGTGACGCCGGCCGGCCGCTGCGGTGTATTGGTGTTGCATGATGACACCTTGGCTGAGCGGGTCGCCGCCCTTCGTGTACACCACGTAAACCCCTTGGGCAATCTGGTGGACTTCGCCAGAGCGTGCGCCTGGCAGGTGGCCCTGCACCGGGGCAGCTATGCGGTCCTCCGCAGACTAGGTTCCATGTTGCACAGGTTTGCCCTGCACCAGAAGAACGTCCCCGCGCCGGGCCTGCCGACGCCTGTGTTTTCAAGCTGTTCTGGTTTTGTTGCCGCGCTGGCCGCCAGGCAGTTGGTAGACCTTTCTGAGAGCATGACGTCGCGTCGTGAATTGGCTCGGCTTTACTCTGCGGAACTGGCCGGCTGCGCTGGCCTTGGCCTGTGCGCCGTCCCGGCGGACGCCGAGCCGGCCTGGCTGCAGTTCCCGGTTTTTGTGGAACGCAAGGAAGCCTGCTACCGCTTTCTCCTGCGACAGGGCGTGGATCTAAGTTGGACGTATCGCTATTCCTGCGGGGAGAGTTATGGCGTCCCCACAACTCCCCACGCAGACCATGCCTCGCGGCACCTGCTGGGGCTGCCCACGTATCACGGTTTGTCGTTGGAAGAGGCGCGGCTGATCTGCGGACGGGTGCGGGCGTCTTTGAGGCCGTGATCGTCGGATGAGGGTGGCGTACGGCACGGACTGCGAAGAAGAGAGATCAAGATGAATGCAGAGGTCATGGCGGAGTGGCTGCAGCGCCAAGGGCGGCGTGTGCAACAAGTCGCAGGCAGCTATTGGGTGGAATTGGCCCCGCGCATTTTTCAAGCCTTTCCCTACCACCGCATGCTCGCCCTCGATCCGCGGGAACTTCACGCAGTGCTTCGGGAGCTTCGTGCGATCGGCGTGCGCTTCTCAGTATCTACGGAAGCGTGCGAGGGAGCGATCAGTTACCATGTCGTGTGTGCCAACAAAACCTATAGCCTGGAACAACTGTCCGGCAAGGCGCGCTACGACGTGCGCAAAGGGCTCAGTGCTTTTCGGGTCGAGCCGATCACACCAGCGCATCTCGCGGCCGAGGGCTGGGCGGTTCGAGCTGAAACGCTGGAGCGGCAAGGACGCATCCGCGCGGAGAGCAGACCTTGGTGGGAACAACTTTGCCTGAGCACGGAAGGCCTGCCGGGCGTGGAGTGTTGGGGCGCGCGCGACGCCGCGAGTGGACTGCTGTGCGGCTCCCTGATCGCCGTCACCTGTGACGAATATTTCTGCATACTCTATCAGCAAAGCCGCACGGCTTGCATGCGGCTTGGCGTCAACAACGCACTGTCGTTCGTTGTGACGCAGGCGGCCCTGTCGCGCCCGTTGATCACCGAGGTCTTCTATGGCCTGCACTCGCTCGACGCACCGGGGAGCGTCGATGAATATAAGTTCCGCATGGGCTATATCGCCCGTCCGGTGCGGCAGCGTGTCGCTTTCCATTCGTGGGTCGCACCGCTCTTCAATGCGACGAGTCATCGCATCCTCCTGCGCCTCCACGAGCACTTCCCGGATCGCCCGGCGCTAGCCAAGGCCGAGGGGCTGGTCCGGCTCTGGCTGGAAGGCCGCAAGCCCTTGGCGGAGCAGTCGTGGCCGGAAGCCCTCGCCCTGCAACGGGCCAGCCTCTTGGTCGTGTAGTTCGAACCGTTACACGCGTATCACAAACGGCCCGCTGTCCATCCTCCCCGCTGCGACCTAAACTGCCTCCGTGGTAGTTCAGTAAGGGTGCAGGCCGTGGCAGGAAAGGCGCGAATGGCCGTCGAACTATGAAACCTGAAGTCACGAACAAGGTCCTCGTCACTGGAGCCGGCGGCTTCATCGGCAGCCATGTGGTCGAGGAGCTGCTGGCCGCGGGCTATGAGGTGCGAGCCTTGGTGCACTACAACGGCGGGTCGCGCACGGGCCACCTTGCGTGGCTGGATGACCGGCTCAAGGCCGGCCTGGAAATCGTCTTCGGCGACGTCCGGGACGGCGTGTTCATGCGGTCGCTCGTCCAAGGGTGCGATGCGGTCCTCCATCTCGCCGCCCTGATCGGCATCCCTTACTCCTACGCGGCCCCCCAGTCTTACATCGAGACCAACGTCGTGGGGGTGCTCAACATCTTGGAAGCGGCGCGGGCCAATGACACGGCGCGCGTGGTCATTACCTCCACCAGCGAAGTCTACGGCAGCGCCCAACGGGTGCCGATTGACGAGGAGCATCCGCTGTCCGCGCAGTCGCCCTATAGCGCCTCCAAGATCGGCGGCGACAAGCTCGGGGAAAGTTATTTCAGAGCCTTCGGGCTTCCGCTGGTCACCCTGCGTCCATTCAACACCTACGGTCCGCGCCAGTCGGCGCGCGCTGTGCTGCCGGCCATCTTGGCGCAACTGCTCGTGGGTGCGCAGGAATTGCACCTGGGGAGCCTGGCGCCGAAGCGGGATCTCGTGTTTGTGAAGGATACGGCGCGCGGGTTCCGCCTCGCGCTGGAAACCCCAGGGATCGAAGGCCAAGTCATCCATCTGGGCACCAACAGCGCCGTGAGTGTCGGCGAACTGGCGCAACTCTGCCTGAAGGTTACGGGCCGGGAAGCGGTGATCCGCGAAGATCCGGCCCGGGTGCGGCCCGCGAACAGCGAGGTCGTCCATTTGCAGGCCGACCCCGCCAAGGCGCAGCGGCTCTTGGGCTGGGAACCCTTGACGGCGCTCGAAGATGGTATCCGGGCGACCGCGGAATTTATCGCGAAGCACCCCGAACTTTACGACGCAGCGCGCTATGCGGTGTAGGAAACACGCAGCACTTTTAACATCATGATCATGCAGCTGACAACAACTCCGCCAGTAGCGCGCGCCTCCATCGCGTGCGACATGTCCCTGATACCGGCGGTGATCCTGGCCGGGGGCCGGGGCGTCAGGTTGCAACCGTTCACGGTCTGTTTTCCCAAGCCGCTGATGCCGCTGGGCGACCGGCCGATCCTGGATATCCTGCTTTCGCAGCTGGCCAATGCCGGCTGCTGCCGGGTGACCTTGGCGTTGGGCCACCTGTCCAGCTTGATCCGGGCCTACATCGGCCAGCATGCCGAATTGAACCGGAGATTGAAAATCGACTTCATTGAGGAGGTGGCGCCGACGGGCACCGCCGGCTCCCTCGCCTGCGTACCGGGCTTGACCGGTACATTCCTGGCGATGAATGGCGACCTGCTCACGGATGTGGATCTGGTCCTGCTGCTCGCCGCCCACAAGCGTTCCGGCGCCGCCTTGACCATCGGGACCTATAAACGCGAGGAGCGGATCGACCTTGGCATCATCGACACCGATGGCGAGGGCACGGTCACGGCTTATCGCGAGAAACCGGTGCACGCCTATACCGTCAGCATGGGGATCTATGTGTACGAGGCCCGCGTGCTCCAGCACATTGCACCCGGACAACACCTCGATTTCCCCGATTTGGTGCAGACGCTGCTCCACTCCGGGGAGAAGGTCGGGACGTATTGCCATGACGGCTTCTGGCTGGATATCGGCCGCCCGGATGACTATGCCAAGGCGCAGACGATCGTCCAGAACAACCCCATGAGATTCGCCTAGATGAACTGGACCATTCCACTCTTCAAGCCCGAGTTCGGTCCGGACGAACTTGAGGCCGTGCAGCGGCCGTTGCGCCAGCAGTGGCTGACGATGGGGCCCATCACCGCGGAACTCGAGGATACTTTCCGCCGGCGCACCGGCGCGGGCGAGGCCATCGCCGTGACCAACTGCACGGCGGCGCTGCATCTGGCCCTGCTCGCCAACGGGGTGGGGCCGGGCGATGAAGTGATCGTGCCAGCCCTGACCTTCGTGGCCTCGGCCAACGCGGCGCGTTACTGCGGGGCCAAGGTCGTGTTCTGTGACATCGTGGGCGCGCATGATCTGACCTTGGACGTCCGGGATGTGGAGCGGAAAATATCACCGCGCACCAAGGCGATTGTGGCCGTCCACTATGCTGGCTTCCCGGTGGACATGTGCGCCTTGATGGCCTTGGCCACGAAGCACCATGTGGCTGTCATTGAGGACTGTGCACACGCGCTCTTTTCGCAGCTTGAGGGCCGGGTGCTGGGCACGTTCGGCGCCTGCGGCTGTTTCAGTTTCTTCTCCAACAAGAACATGACCTGCGGCGAGGGCGGGCTGGTGGTCACCAATCATGCAAGCATCGCCCGCAAGCTGCGCCTGCTGCGTTCCCACGGGATGACGGCCATGACGCTCGACCGGCACGAAGGGCACGCTTGGTCCTATGACTGCGTCGAAACGGGCTGGAATTTCAGGATCGACGAGATCCGGGCCAGCCTGGCCCTGGCGCAACTCGGCAAGCTGGACGGGTTTCTGGCGCGCCGTGGCGCGGTGCGGCGGCAGTACGTGGACGGTCTGCAGGGGTTGCCGCTCCAGGTGCCCTTCGCGGATGCCTCCGCCCGGGGTGTGGAGGGGGTGGGCTTTCATATCATGCCGGTCATCCTCCCGCGGGGCGTGCGGCGCCAGGCCATCATGGAGGCGCTCCGGGACGAAGGCATCCAGTCCAGCATCCATTATCCGCCCGCTCATCAGTTCAGCGCCGTTCCGGCCGCTGAGCGGGTATCCTTGGAACAGACCGAAGATATCGCCACCCGCGAACTCACCCTGCCGTTTTTCCCGTCGATGTCGCCGGACGAAGTCCAGCGGGTCTGCCGTGTGCTGGGTCGGGCCTTGGAGGCGTGCGGAGCTGGTCAGAAAGCAGAAGGGCCGTCCACGTGAACCGTGCACGGGAGAGCTAAGCATGTCGACCATATTTGCCAGTCACAAGCAGCGGTCACGCATCCTGAAGGTTTTCACGAACCAGGAAATGCGGGTATCGGAGCATGATGCCCCGGCGGCCCGGGTAGGCCCGCGGCCCTATGCGTGGATTGGTACCCCGGTCAAGCGGGGGCTGGATGTCTGTCTCGCGGTGGTGTTGCTCGTCCTGCTGGCGCCGTTTTTCCTGCTCATCGCCATCCGGATCAAGCGGGATTCACCCGGTCCGGTGTTCTACCGGGGGCCGCGCATGGGCAAGGGCGGGAAGGTGTTCGGCATCCTGAAGTTCCGGACCATGTATGAAAGTCCGGAAAGTTATGCGGGGCCGCGCGTCACCGCGCATGACGACCAGCGCATGACGCCGCTTGGACGCCGCCTGCGCGACACCAAACTCAACGAGCTGCCCCAGTTGTGGAATGTGTTGATCGGCGACATGAGCTTTGTGGGACCGCGCCCCGAGGATGCGCAATTGGCCGAGGCCATGCCGCCGGAAGTCCGGCAAGAGATCCTGTCGGTACGCCCCGGTATCACCAGCCCGGCTTCCGTGCTCTTCCGGGATGAAGAGAAACTGTTCACGTCGGGCAAGCTGATGGACTTGTACATGGGTTCGATCATGCCCAGCAAGTTGCGGCTGGACCAGCTCTACGTGCGGCATCACTCGCTGCTGATGGACGTGGACACGCTCTTCTGGACCCTGCTGGTCCTCCCGATCCGTCTGCGGGCCAATCCGGGCGAAGAAAACCTCTTCCTGGGGCCCTTTGAATTGTTCATGCGGCGCTTCGCCAGTTGGTTCATGATCGATACGGTCGTCATGCTGCTCTCCATGGCGGTGACGGGCCTGGTCTGGCGCTCGTTTGTGGTCCTAAATGTGGGATTGTGGCACGCCGTGTGGATTGCCGTCGGGGCGGCCTTGTTGAACAGCGTGATGGGCGTCATGATCGGGGTGAATTCAACGGCCTGGTCGCGGGCCAGTTTTACGGAAGCGCTCGATCTGATCCCGGCCCTGTTGGTGACGACCGCGACGGCGGTGATGGCCAATGGTTTCTGGTTTGGTCCGCAGCCGTTGCTGCCGCCGCCGTTGATCTTCACGGCGGCAGCCATCGCCTTTGGCGGCTTTGTGGCGGTGCGCTATCGCAACCGGCTCGTCCAGACCCTGGCCCGCCGCTGGATCAGGGGGCGTGACGTGGCATGTCTGGGGCAGGAACGGGTGCTGATCGTGGGCGCCGGCGAGTGCGGTCAGGTCATGGCCTTATGGCTGCGGAGCGGCCGGGTCAGCAAGGCGTTCCGCGTCGCGGGTTTTGTTGATGATGATCTCAATAAAACGAATACGCGCATCGCCGGCGTGAAGGTGCTCGGGAAGTGCGACCACATCCCGGCCCTGGTCAAGCAACACGACATCGGGGTCATACTTTTTTCCATCCACAGCCTCCCGGACGAGGAGCGCACCCGGTTGATGGCGCTGTGCGCCCAGACACTGGCCCGGGTTGTGACGGCGCCGAATGTGCCCGCCGATCTGTGGGGCGGGGCGGGGGAGTACGATGTGCAGCAGGCGCCCATGACCGAGCGCAAGGCCGGACTGTCGGTGGCGCAGCAACATCCGATCCCGCACGATATAGTGGCCGCTTGGTTGTCGGAACTCGGGACCATGACCCGCGCCGGCAACCAGGCCGAACTGTGGGCCAAGATCGACAGCCTGCAAGCACAGCTGGCGGGGAGACAGCCCCCGGACGGTACCGGCGCTGATCCGGCGCTGTTCAACGAACCGACCCTGTTGGTGAACCAGCGGCGGCAGCCGGGCAAGAAAGGCGCGCGGGTGCTGATCGTGGATGATTCGGCCTTGATCCGCGAACGCCTGGTGACCCAACTGCAGCAACTGGAGGGCATCGAAATTGTCGGCCAGGCGGAAACGGCGGAGCAAGCGATCAGCGCCCTGCGGCAGCTCAAGCCCGACGCGATGACGTTGGACCTGCGGCTCCCGGACGGCAATGGACTGAATGTCCTCCGCCTGATCCAAAGCGAGCATCTCCCGACGGCCGTCATCGTCTTCACCAGCTACCCGCACCCCCAGTATGAAAAGCGGGCCCAAGCCGCGGGCGCGTATGCGTTTCTCAACAAGGCCAGGGATTTCGCCAAGATCTCCGACCTGTTGCGGGCGTTGATGGCGGGGGGACACGGGACGGTGACGCAGGTGGCCTCGTGAGCTTGTGCTGCTGTGGAACTCCGGCGCAAGGTCTCCCTGTGACCGTGGGCGTGCCGAAATGAACATATATCAATTACACGGGAAAGGGGTACACTCCTTGGGACGGGGTGGTCAGCCACGTTACTGGCTATGGTGATCTTATGGCTGTAATCTTGTTGCTGGATGACGAAAAGAGTATTCGGACCATCCTCGGCGCTCTGCTCAAAGACGCCGGACATGAGGTGATCGAAGCGGCCGATACCGATGAGGCGATACGCTGCGTGGAGCGGTATCCGCTGGATGTGGCACTGCTCGATATCCTGCTGGGGACCGGCAACGGGTTGGATGTGGCGCGGCATATCCATGACTGGCGGCCCGATGTGCGGGTGATCCTGATGACGGGCGAGCCCAACTTCGCTTCGGCACGGCAGTCGATCAGCCTGCGCATCTTCGACTATCTGGTGAAGCCCTTCGAACCGCAGGCGGTCCTGGAGACCATCAGTCGGGCGGCCGCGGCCAAGGCGCGGGATATGGAACGCATCTTGCTAATAAAGGAACGCGAACGCACCCAGGAAGATCTGGAGCGTCGGGTCAGGGTGCGGACGGCGGAGTTGAATCAGGCCGCGGTAAACTTGCACGCCTTGGCGGCCCATCTGCAGGTCGTACGCGAAGAGGAGCGCAAAGCCCTCGCCCGCGAGTTGCACGATGAATTCGGGCAGAAACTGACCGCCCTGCAGATCGATCTGAGTTGGCTGGACCGCAAGTTGCAGCCGGTCCAACCCGGTTTGGGGGCGGAGATGCGGGATAAAATTGTTGCCATGATGCCGTTGGTCGAACAGCTGACCGAGATGACGCAGGCGATCTGCGCCTCGCTGCGGCCGGGCATGCTGGACGATCTGGGTCTGCTGGCGGCCATCGAGTGGCAGGTGGAGGATTGCGAGCGACGCACCGGTTTGAAGTGTGCCCTGTCGATACCCGCTGAAGACCTGGTGCTGGAGCGGGACGACGCATTAGCCCTGTTCCGGATCTTGCAGGAGGCGTTGACCAACGTCGTCCGGCACGCCCAGGCCACGCAGGTGATGATCAAGCTGGTGATCACCGATGGGGAACTGGAGATGGATGTGCAGGACAATGGCCGGGGCTTCACGCCGGAAGCCTGCCCGGTGTCCGAAGCGCTCGGGTTGCTCAGCATGCGCGAGCGCGCCATCGGTTTCCAAGGGACTGTAAACATCCAGAGTAAACCCGGCCACGGCACTGCCGTGCAAGTGCGTATGCCCTTGGTCCAGCGGGTGGTGACCTCTGTGCACGGGGAAAACTCCCCCGGCTTTGAGGGCCCCACCACCGCCTCCGGCACCAGTTCGTCGCCTTCCGGACCGGTGAGCATCACGGGCTCGGATTCGTCCCCCTTGGGGGGTGAATGAAAGTTCTTATTATTGATGATTCGGCACTCATCCGCATCCGCTTGGTGACCTTGCTGGAGGCCATCGCCGGCGTTGAAGTCGTCGGCCAGGCGGAATCCGTGGCGGCGGGGTTTCTGGCCCTGAGGAAATTCAAGCCCGATGTGTTGCTCTTGGATCTGCAACTGCCTGACGGGAATGGCTTGGATGTGCTCAAGGTGATGCACCAGGAGCGGAGTCCCACAGTGGTGGTGGTGCTGACCAACTATCCCCACGCGCAGTACGAGCGTCGCGCCCGCGCGACCGGTGCCCACGCTTTTCTCAATAAAGCCCGGGACATCGGCAAAATTCCAGACTTGCTGGCGGGGTTGAAGACCTACGAGCCGCCGCACGGTGAGCGGGCCGCACAGGTGTAGCGAAAAGAACGGACAGGTCTGCTGACCCTGCCTGGCGCGAAAAACTCACCACACGAGCGCCGGAGTTCCTTGGACGCTGCCGGGCCTCAGTTTGGGCGGGGCGCGGGCGGTTCGCGCGGCTCCAGCATATGGGGCTCGGCCTCCAACCGCACGCTCTGGCCGATCATGTCCACGTTGAGTACCACCCGAGTCATGCCCTGCACGGACGACACAACGCCTTCCAACCCTTGGAACGGCCCCGAAATGATGCGCACCGGCTGGCCCGTCACAAGCTCGGGCGTAGCCCCGAGGGTGGCATCCACCAGCAGCGCCTTGCGCACTTGCTCAAGCTCGTTTGCAAAACTGACCTGATCCGGTACTTCGATGCGGCGCACGAGTTTGCGGCTCTCCTGGACGAGCAACCGCTCGGTCGGGGGGAAATCGGCGAAAACATAGCCGGGGAACAACGGTTTGCTGACGATCACCTTCCGCCGCTGGTAGACCTTCGTCTCCTGCCTCATGGGCAGATAGGTCGGAATCTGGTGCAGCGTGCAGTATTCCGCCATTTTCTTCTCACATCGCGGCCGGACATGTAATACGTTCCAGTTCATGTAACGCCCATCCACTTGAGCGATCATTTTTTCGACCTTTATCCGCACATTTCAGCTAGGGACTCCGCTAAAGACCTCGGTCCGCCACCAGCCTGCACCGGCCTGACGGGGCCACTGCAGCATGGGCTGTCGCTGGTCAACTTGCTGTTTAGCAGTATAAATTGCGCGGGTCGCGCTAGCCAGCTTTTTACCTCCGACCGCTTCCGGGCTTTGGGGCAGCCCTAAACGCGCGCCCAAACCAGCCTTCATGAGGCTGGGCCAACCCAACGAGAAGCTCGCTGAGGTGGTCGGCGCGACGCCGTTGCCCGCACGGAACTCACTCCAAGCTCTGGGCTATATCAAGAAGAACAAGCTGCAGGATCTGAAGGCGAAGATCCGGATCACTGCGGGTGAAGCTCTGCTGGTTGTCTTCAACGGAAAATGGTCAGCATGTTCGAAATGAACAAGCTGGTTTCCAGGAACGTCCAGCCAGCCTGCTGCGTAGGCGGGGCTGCGAGGCGCTCTCCCATGAGGGGGAGCGCCTCTTTTTTTTGGACCGGAGCACGCCTGTCAGTGGAGTGGGCGCGCGGTCTTGCGCGGCATGGAGTCTGGGCTCCCCCGCTCTCGGTCGCAGGCACGCTGAACTGATCGCTGGTTGGCACCCATCGTTCCGACCGCTGTACTGGATTGTGAGTAATAAAATGTTTTGAACTGATCGGGCTAAGCCTTGATGCTGCCCTTATTAGTTCGTGGAGGGCACACGGGTGGGCATTCTGTTGCGTTGATCTGTGGCCGGTGCAGGCTCTGATATCGCAGCAGCGGAATACAGCGGTGATTGAGCGGAACTTATGGCCTTTGACATCTTCGAAATATTGGAAAGTGAACATCGCCTGGTCGCGAAAGTGCTCACGGTGGCGCATTCGTGTATCCCGAGCATGGCGCAACCGGGTGCGGCCGTCCAGCCGGTCAGTCCCGAACTCATCGGGTTCTGCGGACAGTTCGTCAGCCGTTATCATCTGCCTAGGGAATTCGAGTTGTTCCGTTGTCTGCAGCGCAAGGGGTGCGCCTCCATCACTGCGCCCATGAGGGGCTTGTTGGCTGAACATGGCCGTCTCGCCCTCTTGACCGGAATGATGGAAGCGTCATGTTGGCTGAATGCGGCTGATCAGCCGGGCGCCAGCACGCGTGTGGCCGGCTATCTCTCGGACTACATCGCGCTGACGCAAGAGCATATGCTGAAGGAAGATCGCTTCATCCGAACGGCTTTCAGCCTCGTGGACAGCTTCGACCAGACGGCCCTCGCGGTGGCTTTCGAAAAGCTTGAGCAGGAATTGCCGGGTGCGGCCCAGCGCGCTCACTACGTGCAATGGGCACAGCAGCGGATCCCTGCGCGAGTTTGTGGCGACACGCTGCCTGTGCGCCGTGCTGACGGCTCACGCATCGCTTGCTTGGCGCCGTCGGCACCACCTTGGAGTTGCGCAACTGCGCATAGCGTCGCTGAGCCGCTCTAGCCTGGGTTGCCAGCGATGGTGCTCTTCTCGGGCAGGCTGCCCGTGCCACGGCGAAAGAAACGTTCATCTCCTCGCGCGGGCAGGGCCGCTGCCTGTAGTCTTATCATTCCGCCGGAAGCCACCTCGGTTCCTGTTCGTTTTCAGTTGGGAAGGACGACACTGCTCCGAAGAACCGCTATGCGCGAAGGGCACCATTCGCTCACCAGGGGCGGTTGTGCCGCCACAACACTGGCCGGAGCGGTTCTGTCTCCCGCCGGGCAATCAGCAGGGCGCAGAGCGTGGCGAGCAGCAGCACAAGGCTTACCCCCGCCGGCAGGCTCGCCCGGCAGGCTCCCTTCCAGTTTTGGGCCTGGGTTTCCAGTTCCATGCACAACACGGCGGTGACGTTGCCGGCGCCCTTGGTGGAAAGCAGTACCGCGCCGCTGACGAAGCTGCCGCTCGAATCGGTGAGGGGCCCTGCGGTCTCCGCCTCCCCGGTGACAAGCACACGACGCAGGCTTTTGTCGATAGGCCTGCCGGTCTGAGCCCCGGCAGCGAGGTCGGCCGGACGCGTTTCACCGATGGAAATCAGCGCGCCATTGGCCTGGCGGCCCACGAGTTGGCCGGAGCGGCAATGTGGAATGCTGGCACGGAGCGTGGCGAGCTGTTGCTTGAGCAGCTGGCAGGCTGGCGAAGCCAAGTCCGTAGGCGTGCTCAGGAACACCTGGAGAAGCTGCAGATCCACCCGCTGTGCCGCCCGACGGGTCCGCTGAAGCATGTCGGCGTGCATCGCATAGTCGGCCCGCACGGCGGTCCAGGCCAACAGCAGTGCTCCTGCAGCAAGCAGGGCTGTCACCGATAAGGTTGCCATCACCGTTCGTTTCATCCTCAGCATCGCCAGGTTCCGTTTACGAGCGAAGCGCTTGCCCTCCTAAACAGCTTTGCTCTGTCCCGGTGGGGCGCTCCTATCGAGGAGCGCAAGGGTGGTGGTGGTGGGGTGTTTTCACCAGAGGGAAAAATACTCGCAAACAAGTAGGTGCGGGCCGGCAGGTCAGCCCGGCGCGGGATGGGCTTTTCTGGCCGCGGCCTGGGCGGAGGCGTTCCGGCTCTTGCGGAGCATCCGCGTGCAGGGCGCGCCCAACGGGTGTTGCGTTTGGGCGGAACAGGTCCAGGTCCGCAGGCTCTGCTGTCGCGGGACTCAGTTTGCTGCGCCCTCCGCGGCGTGTACCGCAGGCCCCCTGCGGATCGCGATCGCCGCGGCAGCCGTGGTGAGTCCGAGCAGATAACCGCCGATGACATCACTGAGCCAATGCTCGTTCATATATACGCGGGTGCAGGCCATGATGATGATCAGCCCTGCTCCCGCCAGCCGGTACCGCTGTCCAAACTGGTCCACGCTGAGGCTGACCAGGAACGTAGTGCGCAGCAGATGGCCACTCGGGAAGGCATACGGCAGCCAGGCGCTCTCCGGCAAGGCGTGGGACAGGTTCCAGGCGAAAGGCAACTGCCACCGTGTTTGAAAAACAAGGTGTGGCGGGGGTGGATGGCACAGGGTGTATTTCAGGACGATCTCGACGGCTACTCCGGCAAACAGCAGCAGGGGCGCTAAGCCCCCGCGCCATCCGTACTGGCGGCCCCACCGCACCGCCAGTAGCAGGGCGATGAGGCCGGTGACTTCCATATTGCCCAAATAGGACAGCACGGAGCCGAGCACATCGACCGCATAAAAGGAGAGCGTATCGGCCAACGCTCTGCACCAACGATCGATACCGGCCCAAGTGTCCAAGGCGGTCAGCACCGTCATTCCTAGAAAAGCGACACCGTACCAAACCAACTGGCGCGGCTTGGCTGCCCAAGCCGCGCTCAGCCGCGTCCTCCATCCATCCGACATGTTCAAGCGCCCCCGCGCGGGGTCCCTGTTGCTGCCAGCCGCAGCCGGTGGTGGCCTGAAGGGCCCCACTGGCCAGGCTCACAGATCAGTGCAGTAACTGGATGTGAAGCAGCATATCCAATGGAACTGTGGCGCTCGCCGGCCACCGGTCCGTTACAAGAAAACATGGGAGCATTTTCGCGAGGTGCACGCCATTGTCAAGTTGTCTACAGTGGACGTCATCATGGGCGCGTTGCGGCATAATTAATGACAGCTTGAGCGGTGGGCCTCCCTTGAAAGGCATCGGGCGTTTGTAGAAGATCGCGTGCTGCTCGATAGCGGTGCCGCCGGAGCACCCAGGCGGCGTACCGGGCGCTGTGGCCCGCCCCGGTACGTACTCTATCGTGAGTAAAAATTAATTCGCGCGCTCCGGCGGCCTGGCCAATATTCGCCCGGGCGCCGCATGCCGACCCCATCGAGGCTTACCCCGGCCTCGCACGCATCCCGCCCTGGAAGGTTTCCCCGGACCTGCTCGCCCAGTCACCGCTTCTCTCGCGACGTGCCTGAGAGGGGCCACACATTGCACACCATTGCCTGGTTTGGGGGTCGAATGCCTAGGCGCACGAAAACCATTGAAAACAAAGGGTGAAATGCAATCTTGTGCAATGAAAAGTGGAGCGGGAGATGGGAGTCGAACCCACGACGTTCAGCTTGGGAAGCTGACATTCTACCACTGAATTACTCCCGCACGGAGCAGGGGCACTTTACTCCCGCGCCGCGGAAACGCAACGGAAAAATCAACCATTTTAGGCGGGCCGTTAAAAGGTCGCTTTTGTGCGGTGCAATTTCTTTTACCGGCGCGGGTCGCAGCGCGCTCAGGGCGCGGCCATCCGGATTTTGATCTGGTGCGGGCCGGTCAGGTCGGCGGGGAAAAACGCCTGGGCGGCCTTGCCGTCGAGTTCAAAGCTGGCGAGTTGGGTGCCGTGGCCGGTGACTTCGATGGCGAGGACGCTGCCGCGATACTTGACATTGGCGAGCGTGAGCTTGTCGAGGTGTGCGGGCACGACGGGCGCGAAGTTGATCCCCTTCTCGACAAAGTCCATCCCGAACAGGCCGTGGTAGATCATCGAGAGGAAGCCCGAGGCGCTCCAGAGCTGGCGCGGCGAGCCGCCGGGCTCGCCGTTCTCCGGGAAATAGAATTCCATGAACGTGGTCGCTTTCTGCGAGAGCTTGACCAGCGCCTCCAGCTCGCGGCCGAAGACCGCGACATCCTTCATCTGGCTGGCGGCCCACGCCCAGTAGCCCTGCACGAAAGGCCAGATCATGCCGTTGTGATAGTACTCCGCCGTGTGTTTCTTCTCCTTGATGTTGATCCATTCCGGGAACTGCGGCCAGAGACACGGGAAGCCGCACGGCGCGGTTGGGGTTTTCTTCAGGATGCTCTGCGCCTTTTCCGCGTCGGCCACGCCGTAGAGGATCGCGAACGCTTCGCCGCAGCCTTCCATGCGCTCCTCCAGCTGGCCTGCGGCATCAAGGTAGTAGGCGTAGTAGCCCTGCTTCGGCAGCCAGAGCCGCTGGTTGATCGCGGCCTTGAGCGCGTCGGCCTTGGCCTGCCACGGCGCGGCGTCCTCGCCGAGCAGTTGCGCGAGGCGTGCGGCGACGAGGTAGCCGCGGTAGTAGAGCAGGTTCGTGCTCAGGGCCTTGGTCTTGGCGATCATCGGCCCCTTCATCGCGTAGGCCTTCGGATAGCCGCTGTTGGATTCCATGAAGGTGGAGCAGCCGCCGAACAGGCCGACCTCCTTGAAGAACGCATCGCGCTCGGCGCGCTTGAGGCTGTTGACCGTCCGCGCATAGACCGGCCGCAGCAGCTCGCGGTCGCCGGTGACGAGATAGAGCGACCACGCGCCCGTCGCGCCGACGATGGCGTCGGTCAGGTTCGGCCAGCCGGCGAAGTGGCCGCACTTGTCCTGATACCAGCATTCGCCGACGCCCGTGACCTCCTCGCGCAGGCCGAGCAGTGTCTTCTTGGAGACATCGGGGTGGAGGAGGGCGCACGCCATGTCCACCGAGTAGGAGGTGTCGCGCGTCCAGACCTGCGCCCAGTTCTCGCCCGCGAGGAAGTCGCCATCCTTGACGTCGCCGGCGATGGTCTGCCGCGCCTTCTGATAGGCCTGGTCCAGCGCAGGCACGCCGGAGCTGAACTCGAAGCCGGCGGGCGTGGGCAGGTCCGCGGCCGGCGCCGCGAACAGGGCGGCGGGCAGCAGGCCGCACAACAGCTTTTGTTTGGTATTCATATTCGTTCCTTGTCTCTTTTCAGGTTGGGATCACTTGGCCATGAAGCTGTGGTCGCGCAGCCAGGCTTCGAGCTGGCCCGGCCACTGTTGCGTCACGGTCTTGCCGGGATTCCTCATCCCGAAGCCGTGCCCGCCTTTTTCAAAGATGTGCAGCTCCGCCGGCACATGGTTCTTCTTCAGCGCCTGGTACATGCGGATGCTGTTCTCCGCCTTGACCGTCGGGTCGTCGGCGGCGGTGACGAGGAAGGTCGGCGGCGTGTTGCTCGTCACCTGCTGCTCGCAGGAATAATAGGCGGAGAGCTGCGGGTCGGCGGCGGCCTCGCCCAGCAGGTTTTTCTTCGAGCCCGCGTGCATGATCGCCTCGTCGTTCATGTTGAGCACCGCATAGACGAGCACGGCGAAGTCCGGGCGCGCGTTTTCCGCTTCGACCGGGTCGGCGTTGGCGGCCCGGGGGGCGGCGTCGAAATGCACGTCGAGCGTGCCGGCCAGATGCCCTCCGGCGGAGAAGCCGATGACGCCGACCTGCTGCGGCTGGACGCCCCACTCGGCGGCGCGGTGGCGGATCAGGCGCAGCGCGCGGCGGGCATCGAGCGCGGGGATGGTGTGGTCATAGAGGCGCTTCTGGCCCATGACCGGGCGGCGATAGCGCAGCACGAAGCCGGCGATGCCGCGCTCGTTGAACCAGCGGGCGATGTCGTAGCCCTCGTAGGTGAACATGCAGTTCGCATAGCCGCCGCCGGGCAGAATCAAAACCGCCGCCCCGTTGGCTTTTTCTTTCGGCGGCAGGAACAGCGTCAGGGTGGGGCGGACGAGGCTTTCGTCGGCGAACTGCTGCTGCGCCCATTTCTCTGCACCGGGTGCGATGCCGGGCCAGAGCTGGAGCACGTCGTTGGTTTCCGCGCGCACCCACGTCGCGGCCAGCGCCGCCAGCAGCCACAGTCCTCGCATCGTCATGTATTGCTCCAAAGGGTTTCCCAAGGGTTGGAAAAGCCGCAGGCACTTTTTTCCAATCCTTGGAAAATGTCAACGCGCCAGTTTCCCGTTGTATGGCTCGCTTCGCTGTGGCCGGGGCGCCGGTCCCGGCGCCAGCGGGTGGGGTTCGGCCGGGATCAACGAGCCCGGCTGCACCGTGGCAGACGGATGTGGTCCGGATAGCAACCCTGCCCGCGCATAAACGACAGAGCTGCTGTTACACGGCCAACGGTTGCTTTGCCCCGCAAGAACAGGGCCGACAGGAAGTTTGCTTATCTGCGGGCACGATGGCGTCGAGCTCCATCTCGAAGAGCAGGTCGTGCCGGCAGACCGTGGCGTGCGCCGGGGCCATGGGGAACTGGGCGATGCCGCGGGCGCGCAGGCACTCGTTGAACTGGGGCAGTTCGGTGATGTCGTGGAAGTAGCCGACGGCGCGGACGGTGTCCGGCCAGTCCATGCCGCGCGATTTGAGGATCGCCTCGATCACGTCCAAGGTCAGGTGGATCTGCTTGACCACATCGCCTTCGTACAGGGTCTCGCCTTCGGGCGCGATGCTGGCGGTGCCGGAGATGATCAGCTGGCGGCGGTCGGGATAGCCGATCTCGACGGCGCGGGCGAAGGAGCTGCGGTAGGCGGTGGCCGGGCACTGCAGGGGCGAGCAGACTTCCTCAATGCTGACCTGGCCCTGCTTCGGCCGGATCGCGAGGGCACCGCAGGAGAGGGCGGCGCCGGCCGGGTTGCCCGCGCCGATGCCGGTGCTGGCGGGGACCAGGTGCTCGAACACCCCGCGTTCGTTGAAGAAGGTGGTGCGGGCCTTGTTGAACACGTCGTACCAGTCCAGCAGGTGGTCGAGGAAGAACCACGTCCGGACAACGTGGCTGAAATCCATCCCGGCCTTTTTCACGCCCGCCTCGATGCGCTCGAAGCACTCGCGCGTCTGCTGGTAGCGGTCGGCCTTCACATCGAGGGGCAGGATCCCGGCGAGCAGGCAGTAGTCGGCATCGTCATCGGACCACATGGTGCCGACCACGCCGTTTTCCAGGTGGATGCGCTGGACGGGGATGCCATCGAGCACGAAGGCCTGCAGGCCCGCCACGTGCGAGCCGGAACAGACGTCGCCCTGGACCCAGAGCAGCGGCCAGCCCGCGCCGGCCATCTTGGCGCGCGCGGCGTCGTGGAACCCGCAGCCGCCGAAGACGAGCTGCATGGCGATGTTGCCGGAGGCCGGCGGGAAGTCGTTGAAGATGGCGAGCGCGTTGGCGCCGCTGTGGCGCCCGGTGATGTAGCGTTCGCGCAGCGCGCCGCGCTCGAGCGTCACAACGTCGCCGGTTGCAGAGTGTTGTCGGGTGATTTTCATAGGGAAAGTATGTAGGCGATGAGGTCGTCCAACTCTGCGGGCGCCAGCTTGGATGTGACGCCATGTTTGTCGTTGGGATTACAAGTGGTCAGCACTTCCTTCATCGTATAAGCGCGGCCGTCGTAGAGATAGGGTGCGGTGCGCCAGCACTCGATGAGTGTCGGCGTATCGTACGGCTTGCCCGCGTCCATGCCCTTGGCGAGGCCGAGGTCATACTCCTGCAAATTGGTGAACAGCGGCGCGGGGTGGCAGGTGCTGCAACCCGCCTGCTTGAAGACCTTTTCGCCGCGCTTCGCCGCCGGGCTGAGCTTGCCGTTGACGAGGAACGGGCTGGGCACCGGTGTCATGGATTTGAGGTATTCGTCCATCGCCTGTGAGTCCTCTTCCGGCCGCACGGCGAACTGGATGAACTTGAGGCCGGCGCGCACCGCGGCCTCGGCCCCCTCGCGGACCCCGAGACTCATCGAGGGCGGCGTCGTGTGGGTCAGCAGCATGTTCTTGGTGTTCTTCGGGTTGCCGATGCCGTCGTTCAGCAGGTCCCAGTTGAGTCCGTCGGCGCGGCTGTCGGGATGGCAGCTCGCACAGCTCTGCCATTGCTGGAAGCAGAAGTGCGCATCATGGAAATACTTTTCGCCTTTGCGCTCCGTGGAGAGCGCGGCGCGCGGGCCGAGGGTCACGCTGCGGGCGGGGTGGGGCACCGCCGGGTCGAGCGCCACCACCGCGAGGTCGTCGGAGAAATATTGGGCCGTCACGGCGTCGTTGCCGAGGATCGCCAGCCCGCGCGGGCCGTTGCCGGCGAGCTTGATCCGCCGCCGCAGGTCCACGAGGAAGCTGAGGTCGTTCGGCACATCCTCCAAGGTGTTGGAGACGTTGGAGACCTTCTTGCCCGCCGCGATCGCGTCGAGCTTGGTATGCATGCCGGCGCGGTCGATCACGCTGACCTCGTGTGTGCCGGAGTGCGCTACCGCGAGCCAGCGGCCGTCGGCGGTGACCGCGATGCCCCACGGGTTTGCGGCGCCCAGGTCCACGTCGTCGAGCAGCACCGTCGTCAGCAGCTTGCGGGCGGCCAGGTCAATGATGGACAGGCCGGCGGTGTTCATCCAGCCGCGCTCCAGCTGCGTCGTCGGCAATTGATAGCGGCCCAGCGTGTGGGTGACGTAGGCAAAGCGCCCGTCGGGCGAGATGCAGAGCCCGCGCAGGCTGGTCGAGCCGTTGGGGAGCGTGACATTGGCGACGACGGTCCTGGTGGCCGGGTCGATCAGGGTGACCTGCGCCGCCACATAGTCGCCGCTCGCCGGCGCGGCCGGCAGATGGTTGGCCACCGCCAGCAGGCGGCCGTCCGGCGTCAGCGCGGCGGCGACCGGCTCGTGCGGCACGGCGATCCGGGCGCTTTCCTTCCGGGCGGCGAGATCGAAGACGGCGACCACGTTGTTGAAGCGATAGCAGACGAACAGCGTCTTGCCGTCGGCGGTGGGCACGGGCGCCATCGGCGTATGGCCGGCGGCGAGCGCGAAGGCCTGGCGGCCGGAGGCGAGCTCGAAGGCGAGCACCTGGCCGTCCGGCCCATCGGTGGTCACGAAGAGGAGCTGGTGCTGGGCATCGCACGCCAGGCCGGTCGGCGGCAAGGCGGTCTTGATGACGCGCCGCTCTTTGCCGGCGACGATATCCGTTTCGACGATCCGGCTGGCGCCGAACTCCGTGACGAAGACGGCATTCTTTTCGCCGGAAGGGACCACGAGGGTTGGCGAGAGGTAACGCGGCGCCCCCAGGCCAAACCAACCGGCGCCGGCGGTGAGACTCGCCAGCGCTGTTCCGACCACCGCAGCTGTCATCATTTTATTCAACACGGCTTACCTCGCTTGTGAGAACGTTGCATTCGAAACTTTATTTTTTCTCGCACGCAGATTTATTCGCCGCTCCGCGGCAGAAGCGGACCCGTGCACCCGGACAGGTTGCCGCACCCGGTACCGCTACTTATTTTCCGGACCTCGAAAAAAAGCAACGTTGTTTTTTGAATTTGCGGAAAAAAGTTGGAGGTGGAACCGCCCTTGGCGCGCTGGGCGGGCGCCGGACGCCGGGCGCGGTTTATGCAAAGCGGCTTCAGCGCGCGGCGGGCGGGGCGGTCAGCGCCGCCAGTTCCGTGAGCGCCACGCCAAGCTTGAAGCGCCCGTCGCGCCGGCATTTCTGCTGGATCACGGCGCGGTTGAGCTCGAGCAGCGCGGGCAGGCGGGTGTCGGCTCGCGGATGCAAGGCGGCCTGCCGCTGCAGCTCGCGCAGCGCGCTGGTGGTGACGCCTGCCGTTGCGAACTCGTCCAGCAGCGCGCCGGCGGCCTTGCCTGCGGCAAGTGCGATGGCGGCCCGTTCGGTCTCCCGCTCCGCCGGCAGCGCGGCCCAGAGGTCGTGCAGGGCGCGCAGGATGATGAGGTGATAGACCGTGCGCGCGTTGTGCGGGTCGAGCCAGCGGCCGTTCGGCGCCTGGCCCGGCAGGACCCCGACTTCGGCTTTGTGGATGGCGCCCGCCAGGTAGCGCGTGTCGCCGGTGGCCTGGAACGCGTGCGCCAGCAGGCCGACCGAAAAAGCATTGTAGTTGAAATTGGGCACACAGCGCTGGGCGAGGGCCCAGTCGGCGGCGCGCAGCCCGGCCGCCGTCCAGTCCGCGCGCCGGAAGGCCGCGCCGGCCGCCAGCAGCGCGCTGCCGCAGACGCCGGTGTCGAACTGGGTGCCGCCGTCGGGATCCGCCAGTACCAGCCAGCCATCCTTGACGGCGTCCGGGCGGCTGGCCACCTGGTGGGCGATCATCTCGCCGAAGCGGAGGTTCTGGCCGCGCAGGTCGGGGAAAGGAAACAGACCGTCCGGCTGCTGATGGCGCAGCAGGATGCCGCACGCCCCGGCGATCAGCCGGTCCAGCTCCGGCAGTTGCTCCGGGTGGACGGCTTGCACGGCGGGCCGCGCTTCGCAGGCGCCCTGGAGGATGTCGGCATAGAAGCGCAGCATGTTGTGGCCGACCGTGCGTCCCGCGCAGATCTCGCGCACGCCTTTCGGTTCGGACGCCAGCGCGCCCAGGAAGAGCTGCACCGCGTCGGCCTGGCTGAGGGGGTGGGGCAGGGCCCGCTCGCCCGCGCGCCGCGCATCGGGCAGGCCGGCCTGCTCGCCGAGCGCCGCGCGCAACCCGGCACAGGCCGCCTGCACCGCGCCGGCATCGTTGGTCATCGCTGCGGCCAGCGCGCGGTTAAGGGTGTCGCGCCGGGCTTGGAGCTCCGGCGTCGGCCGGAAAATCTTCAGCCCGTGCATGCTCCAGCCGCCGGGATCGACGCCGACCGCGCGCTCCAGCGCCCGCACCGTTTCCTCGGCTGCGGCCGTCCGCCGCCGCACCTCGCGCTGGGCGGCGGCCACCCGCTCCACCAGCGACCGGTCGTTCTTCTCGCGGGCGAGCTGCAGCACGACGCGCAGCCGCGCCTCGGCATCCGCCCACGGCACGTCGGCTGCGCCGGCCAGGCTGGCCGTCAGCAGCAATCCCATCCAAGCCCGAAATACAGTTTTCATGGTGGCCGTCCGTCAGGGGCGGCACTGATCATACACCGTCGTGCGGCGAAAGGTTACAGGCGCGCAAGAAGGATTGATTTTCCGGCCTGTGCGGTGATACTTACCGCCAGCCAACTAAGGGGAGCAACCATGAGAAGACTGATCCTGGGTTCGGTGCTCGGCGTCTGCGCGCTCGCGGGCGTGGCGCTGGCCGAGCGGATGAGTGTGCAGGTGCAGGACGGGCAGGTGCGCGCGACGCCGTCGTTTCTGGGCGCCGTCGTGGCCAAGCTGCCGTATGGCGCTGCGGTCGAGGCGCAGCCGGTCCAGAACGGCTGGATGCAGGTGCAGACCGCGGCAGGCCAGAAGGGCTGGATGAGCGCGGCCTCGCTGACGAAGAAGAAAATCGTCCTGACCGCCGGCGCCGGTGGTGCCAGCGGCGCCTCCAGCGACGAGCTGGCGCTGGCGGGCAAGGGGTTCAATTCCGATGTCGAGAAGGAGTTCAAGAAGCAGAATCCGACCGTGAACTTCGCCGTGGTGGATCGGATGGCGAAGCTCAAGATCGCACCGCAGGAGATGCAGAAGTTCCTCGACGATGGCCACGTCAAGCCGGCGCCGGGAGGTGCCAAGTGAAGTCACCGGCTACCAATTTCCAGTGGCAGGCTTTCACGGCGTTGCTTTCATTTGTGATCGTGCTGGCGGGCTGCACGACGATCACGAAGGTTACGACCGGGGTGCTGCAGGCGACGGGGACGATCAGCAAGGACCAGGCGGATTCCCTCAACCGCAGTGCGGAGGCGGTGGAGAAGACGTTCAAAGACATCACGCCGGAGCAGGAGTACTACATCGGGCGTTCCGTGGCCGCGACAATCCTGACGAGCTACAAGCCCTACGACAACGAGGCCGCCACGCACTACGTCAATGTGCTGGGCCAGACGCTGGCGCTCGCCTCCGACAAGCCGGAGACGTTCGGAGGCTACCACTTCATCATCATGGACACCCCTGAGATCAATGCGTTCAGCGCGCCCGGCGGGTTCGTGATGGTTTCGCGCGGCCTGCTCCGCTGCTGCCGGAACGAGGACGCGCTCGCCGCCGTGCTGGCCCACGAGGTCGGCCACGTCGAGCAGCAGCACGGCCTCAAGGCCATCAAGGGCAGCCGCCTGACCGGCGCGCTGACGATCCTCGCGCTCGAGGCGGGCAAGAACCTCGGCGGCCAGAACCTCTCCGATGTCACCAAGGCGTTCGAGGGCAGCATCAGCGATGTCACCAGCTCGCTGGTCAACAAGGGCTATGCCAGCTCGCTCGAATATCAGGCCGATGCCTCCGCCGTTAAGATCATGAAGCGCGTGGGCTACAATCCCGCCGGCCTGCTCGACATGCTCGGCCAGATGAAGCAACACATGCCGCCGGGCAGCGCCGGCTTCGGCAAGACGCATCCCGACCCGGAGAAGCGCATCCAGGAGGCCGGCAGCGCCATCGGCACGCCCGCGCCGCTCGCGGAGCCGGCCGTGCGCCAGGCGCGCTTCACCCGGGCGCTGGCAGGGGCCTGAAGAACAGGGTTAATGGTGGATGGTGGCTGGTGAACAAAGACAGGTGGAGGGTGGATGGTTGAGGGAAGAGGAATGCCTGCAAGCTCACAAGCGCGTAACGTGTTGTTCTTTTTCATCGCTTATCCTTTGCCGTCTTGGGCCCTCAACCATCCTCCCTCAACTCTTAATCATGCTCCCTTAACCCTGCCTTGAAAAAGCTCCTCCATGCTGTGTTGCTCGGCCTCGGCGGCGCGCTTGTCGCGCTGGCGCTGTCGTTGGGTGGCCAGTTGCACTGGCTGGAAAATTCCGCCTGGCTGGCACGCGTCCGAGCCCTCGCCAAACCCTCGCCTGCCACCGGGCAGATCAAGGTGATCCTGCTCGATCAACCCAGCTTGGACTGGGGCAAGAACGAGAACAGCTGGACCTGGCCTTGGCCGCGCGAGGCGTATGGTGTCGTGCTCGACTTCTGCAAGCGCGCCGGCGCGAAGGCGGTCGCGTTCGATGTGCTCTTTACGGAGCCGAGCGGCTGGGGCGTGAACGATGACCAGGCGCTGGGCGACGCCATCCGGCGCGGCGCGCCCTTTGTCGGCGCCGCCTTCCTTGGCGAGGAGCAGGGTGAGTATACCAACTGGCCTGCTGCCGTACCGCTCAAGCTGCCGGCTTTTCAAACCGTGGACCAGGATGCCCTCCGTTTTTCCAAGGCCTTGAAAAGCGCGCCGCGCGCCAGCTTTCCCATCGCCGCCGTCGCCACCAACGCGACCCTGCTGGCCGATGTCAACGGCGTGCCCTCTTTCGACGGTGTTTATCGGCATGCGACACTTGTGCGCGAGTTCGCGGGCCATGTCGTGCCCTCGCTCGGCCTGGCCGCCTATCTGGCCGGCCAACCGCAGGCCCGGCTCGCCCTTGCGCCGGGCTGGCTGACCATCGACGGTCAGCGTTTCCCGATCGATAAGCGCGGCCGCGCCATCCTGCGCTTTGTCGGCACGCCGGGCACGCATCAGACCTTCAACGTCCGGGAGATCATCCGTTCCGAGTTGTTGCTGCGCGAAGGCAAAAAACCGACCATCGAACCGGCCGCGCTCAAGGACTGCTACGCCCTCTTCGGCTTCAGCGCGCCGGGCTTGCTCGACCTGCGGCCGACGCCCATGAGCAAGGTCTATCCCGGCGTCTTGGTCCACGCGACGGCGCTCGACAACCTGTTGTCGCGGACATTCCTGCGGGAATTGCCGGATGTCGCCACGGTCCTCGCCACCCTGCTGCTCGCGCTGGGTGCCGGCTTCGCGGGGCGTTTCAGCCGCAACTCGTGGCAGACCGTGCTGGGGTTCGTGGTGTTCCTCGCGCTCGCCATCGGGCTCGGGTTCGCCGGCTACCTGGCGGGCTGGTGGTGGCCGGTCGCTCCGGGCGTGGTCGCCGTGGCGCTGACCCTCATCGGCGCGGTCGTCGTCAACTACGCCACGGAAGGCCGGCAGAAGGCGTTCATCAAGTCGGCGTTCAAATACTACCTCGGCCCGGAGGTCATCGAGCAGATCATCGCCGACCCCGGCAAGCTCCAGCTCGGCGGCGAGAAGCGGGAACTGTCGATTTTCTTCTCCGACATCGAGAAATTTTCCGGCTTCTCCGAGCGGCTCGATCCGCCGACGCTGACCGCCTTGCTCAACGCCTACCTCTCGGAGATGGGCGCGTGCATCCAGGCGGAGGGCGGCTACCTCGACAAATACATCGGCGACGCGATCGTCGCGTTCTGGAATGCGCCGCTCGGGCAGGACGACCACGCCGCGCGCGCCTGCCGCGCCGCGCTGCGCTGCCAGCGCCGGCTGGCGGAGCTGCGCCCGGAGTTCGAGCAGCGCACCGGCGCGGTGGTCAAGGCGCGCATCGGCCTCAACACCGGCGCGGTCATCGTCGGCAACATGGGCTCGCGCGAGCGCTTCAACTACACGATCCTCGGCGACGCGGCGAACCTCGCCTCGCGGCTCGAGGGTGCGAACAAGGCGTTCGGCACCTACCTGATGGTCTCCGAGACCACCTGGCAGCAGGGCGGCGGGAGCTTCATCGGCCGCGAGCTGGGCCGGCTGCGCGTTGTCGGGCGCAAGGCGCCGGTGCGCGTCTATGAGCTCGCCGGTCTGGCCGGCGAGGCGCGCCCCGCGCACTTCGCCGCCTTCGAGCAGGCGCTGGCGCAGTTTTACACAGGCGACTTCGCCGCGGCGCTGGCCGCGTTCGAGCGGCTGCCGGACGATCCGGCCTCCCGGGCCTACGCCGCCCAGTGCCGCGCGTTGCAGGCCGCGCCGCCCGCCGCCTGGGACGGCGTTTGGAGTTTGACGGAGAAATGAGATGAAATTCATCTTTGGCGGGGTGCGCGGGACGAGCCCGGTCGCGCAGGCGGACTTCCTGAAATACGGCGGGGAGACGACTTCCGTGCTGATCGAGGGCCGCGGCGGCGAGCAACTCGTCATCGATGCCGGCACCGGCCTGCGCGCGCTCGGCGGGCGGCTGGCCGCGGGCGCGGCCGGGGCCGAGGTGCTGCTCCTGATGACGCACTATCACCTCGACCACATCATGGGCCTGCCGTCGTTTGCCTTGCTCTACAACAAAGCCTGGACGGTCGAGATCGCC
This sequence comes from uncultured Lentisphaerota bacterium, assembly GCA_903912445.1. Taxonomy (GTDB): domain Bacteria; phylum Verrucomicrobiota; class Kiritimatiellia; order CAIQIC01; family CAIQIC01; genus DP16D-bin41. Next base: position 48,664 of record CAIWHP010000110.1, on the reverse strand, counting down.
GCGCCGCGCCGCGCGGCCTTCGAGCCGCGCGAGGTCGTGCGTAGCATCCTCGCGAAGCCGTTCTGGCCCATCCAGCTCGACCAGTTGCATGCGCGGCTGAAGCTCACCACGCTGCCCGCGGCCGCCGGCGCCGTGCGCCGCCACCACGGTCTGGAAATCCGCTGGTGCGCGGTGCAGCACCCGGAAGGCTGCCACGCCTATCGCGTGGACGAGCCGGCGACCGGCGCGGCGGTGGTCTTCGCGACGGACCTGGAGTGGCGCGGCTCCACCGAGGCCGAGAAGCGCGACTTCCTTGCGCTTTGCTCGCAGCCGCGGCCCGCACAGTTGCTCGTAATGGATGGCCAGTTTTGCCGCGCGAATATTGCCAAGTTCAAAGGCTGGGGCCACTCGGCGTGGGAAGACGATGTCGAGGTGGCGCAACAGGCCGGCGTGCGCGAGCTGCTGGTCACCCACCACGCGCCGCAGAGCCCCGATGCGCAGCTCGACGAGGTGGCGCGGGCCGCGCGGCGGCTGTGGTCCGGGGCGGCGCTGGCGCAGGCAGGCATGGAGGTCACACTCAATGGATAAGGGCATCACCGAACACATCATCGAGATCGGCGCGCTCGCCGGCCTCCTCGTCGTCGGCTGGCTCGTCGGCCTGCCCCTGCGCCGCCGCGCGGCGAAAATGGCCTCGCCGCTGGGCGCGCTGCTCGAGCCGCTGGCCACGCCGCTGGTCGTGCTCGCGCTCGCCGGCGTGCTCCGCTTGATCGCCGACAAGCTCCCGCAGCTCTCCGCGCTCGGCAACGACCAGCTGCTCAAGATCTGGCTCGCCGTCTGGGCGGTCGTCACCGTGCTCGCGTTCTGCGAGGGGCTGCTCGCGGCGATCTTCCGGCTGCGCGGCCGCGCGTTCCCGCTGCCGGGCCTGCTGCGCAACCTCGTCCGCGGCCTGCTGCTCGGCGCCGCCGTGCTCGTTGTCCTGCGCTACTTGGGCGTGAACATCTCCCCGTTGCTCACCTCGACCGCGCTGGTCACCGCGATCATCGGCTTCGCGCTGCAGGGCGTGCTCGGCAACCTGCTCGCCGGCATGTCCATCCACATCACTCGCTCGCTGCGGCCCGGCGAATGGATCAGCCTGGGCGAAGCCGAGGGCGAGATCCTCCAGACCAACTGGCGCGAGACGCACCTGCGCAGCACCGCCGGCCACACGCTCATCGTGCCCAACAGCATGATCGCCGCCGCCGCGATCCACAACATGAGCTGGCCGGACAGCGTCCGCCGCCACTCGCTCTTTGTGGACGCCAGCTATGACTCCGCGCCCGCCGACGTCAGCGCCGCCCTGCTCGCGGCGGCGTCCGCCGTGCCGGCCGTCCTGCGCGACCCTCCGCCCAGGGCCTTCCCGTGCGCCTACAAGGATTTCGGCATCGGCTATGAGCTGCGCATCTGGGTCGACGCCTATCAGAACCGTGCGCCCATCAGCGGCGAGGTCAACCGCCACATCTGGTACCAGTTCAAGCGCCACGGCATCGAGATCCCGTTCCCGATGAGCGACAAGCTGCTGTGCGATTTCATGCACGTCGTCAACGGGCAGCAGCATCAGCCCACGCCGCCCGCGGAAGCCGCGCGCCGCGTCCGCGAACTGCAGCGCAGCACGTTCGTCGCCCACCTGTTTGTGGATGCCGCCGGCCAGCCGCTGCTGGCCGAGGGCGACCTGACGCAGCTCGCGCCCCTGCTGCGCTTCGTCCGCTACACCGCCGGCGAAACGGTCTTCCGGCAGGGCGACGCCGGCGAAAGCTGCTACGTGATCGTCCGCGGCCGCCTCCACGGACGCGTGGAGTTCCAGGACGCGACGCCGCCGACCGAGTTCGACCTGCCCACCGGCGCGCTCTGCGGCGAGCTGAGCCTCGTCACCGGCCTGCCGCGCGCCGCGACGCTGACCGTGCCGGAAGAGGCCGAACTGCTGGAGATCTCGCCGGAAGCCTTCACCCGCCTGCTCGGCCTGCGCCCGGAGATCCCGGAGAAGCTCGCCTGCCTCGTCGCCGACCGCGCCGCCCAGAACGCGCAGAACTACGACCGCCTCAAGGCCATGAACGGCGCCTCGGCCAACGCCCTCAAGCACGACACCCTGCTCCAGCGCTTCAAGCGCCTCCTCGGCTTCGCCGCCGCCAAATCAAGCTGACGGGTTTTCCAGACCTTGGAAAAGAAAAGGCCGTTTTTTCCAGGGCTTGGAAATCCACGCGGGCGACAGCACACGGTGAGCCTTTCCTTGCAATTCTTGTCGTGAAGAATGAAGCAGGAGACACTGCTTCCCCGCTGGTCAAAAGGTCCAAAAGACTTAAAATATCCTCATGGACACTTGCAGCCCAAAAGAGCGGTCGAGGATCATGGCGCGGATCAAATCGCAAGGAAACGCCTCGACGGAGCAGCGGCTGATGCGGGTCTTCCGTGAAAGAAGGCTGACAGGCTGGCGCAGAAACTACCCGCTCTTCGGGAAACCAGATTTCGTTTTTCCTGCCGCACGGCTGGCCATTTTTGTCGATGGCATCTTCTGGCATGGCCATCCGCGAAAGTGTCGCATGCCACACACCAACCGCCGTTATTGGGTGCGAAAGATCGCGCGTAATGTGGCTCGGGACAAATTGGTCTCACGCATGCTTAGAGAAAAGGGTTGGAATGTCATCAGGATTTGGGAAGATGCGGTTCGCAAAAATTCGATGGTTGCTCGCATTGAGAAAGCGCTGAAAAGTCATGAATAATGAGCGAACAGTGGCTGAGTTTTTCGCAGGCATCGGCCTAATGCGAATGGGATTGGAGCAAGCCGGATGGAATGTTGTCTGGGCGAATGACATCGAAGAGTCGAAAATGAAGATGTACGAAGGGCACTTCGGCTCCGAATCTGCTCATTTTCATTTGGGCGACGTACACGCGCTCACATCTAGCGATATTCCAACTGTTGCTCTCGCGACCGCATCGTTTCCCTGCAATGACCTATCACTTGCTGGTGCTCGGCGCGGACTTGTGGGCGAAAATTCTGGTGCGTTTTGGGGTTTTATCAAGGCGATGAAGTCAATGCGGTCAAAGAAACCGCCTCTCATCATGCTCGAAAATGTTACAGGCTTTTTGAGCTCTCATGGGGGCCAAGACTTCCGGGATGCGTGTTTGGCTCTTAATGATCTTGGATACGCGGTGGATGCCTTCATTATTAATGCCGGTCTGTTTGTGCCGCAGAGTCGGCAGCGTCTCTTTCTGATTGGAAAACAGGAAAAGACTGAGGCCAATAAAATCGGCGAAACTTCAGCATTTTATGGGAGCCAGTGTCGCCCGCCTGCGCTAGCTGATTTTATTTTCTCAAACCCCTTTATTCGCTGGTCCATTCGCAATTTGCCGGGCATTGCGAAGAAAGATATTAACCTGCGTAGCATTCTCGAAGATCTTCCTTCGAGTTCAGAGTTTTGGTGGAGCAAAGAGCGCGCAGAGTATCTTTTAAATCAAATGAGCGAGCGCCACCGCAAAATCGCAGACAAAATGATTTCCGGGAAAAAAATTACATATGGCACAGTATTTCGCCGGGTTCGATATTCTCGCTCCATGGCAGAGTTAAGGACCGATGGCATTGCCGGATGTCTGCGAACACCACGTGGCGGGAGCGGGCGGCAGATACTTTTTGCGGCCGGAAAAGGCCGCTATGCAGTACGGCTTCTCACTCCCCGGGAGTGTGCGAGACTGATGGGTGCCGATGATTTTCGCATCACTGTCCCGATCAACCAGGCTCTGTTTGGTTTTGGAGATGCGGTCTGCGTTCCTGTAATACGCTGGATTGCGGAAAATTATCTGACCCCAGTTTGGAAGGAGCTATACACGAATGACGACACCGAAGAAAAAAGAACTGTTCGCGCAATCTAAAGTCGTGGGGTTACCGGAAGATATCGCAGCAATCCGTGGCGAGATACGAAAGTTTTTTTCAACTAAGGACGCGCTGGGCAACCGCATCGGAAGTTACCAGCATGGCGTGTACGCTTTCTATGACTACGATGGCGAGCCCATCTATGTTGGGCAAACAAAGGAAAAATTAAGTGGGCGGATTAGCCGTCATCTGACAAATCAGCGCACCGATGCCGTGGCTATGAACGTCCTTGATCCGTTTGAGGTAGCATTCATCGAGGTTTGGCCCCTTGATGAGCTCGTCCGTGGGCTGGGCAAGAGCGAAAAGAAAGCAGTGTTGGACAGTGCAGAATACACAGCTTTTCAGAAGGTCCTAAGGGAGTCGACGTTGGGCGCGGTGCTAAACGAGAAAGAAATGTTGCCGAAAAGTGAAATTCAGCTGCCACAGTCTTATAAACAAAACATTATTCCAAAGGCCATTTACCACCAGCGCAAACATCCCGATGTACGCCTTGCGCGACGCGCGACAACTATTGCCAGCCTTGCACGAGTGATAAGTGAACGGCATGTTTCGCGCGGCCTACGACGCACCTTGCTCACACAGGCGCGCCGCCTCGAACTGCTCGCTTCTCAACGTGTCCAGGAATTGGGCATTGTTGCTGATTATAAAAAGAAGTGACCTTGCAAACCTGCCGCATGGTTCCGCCAGTTCGAAGATCTGATTGCAGAAAAATGGCCCGCCAGCTTGATGCATGGTCGGGCCATTGCGCCAGTCGATTCGTTATAGACTTACAATCCATTTGTCGAACGCTTCTCGCGTCTTTTTTCCCACTACCGTCGAAACTCTCGGTTTGAAATAATCGCTGCCTTTTATGTGAGTGTATCCATCGAGATCTTTTGGAATTGTTGTCGCACCATATTTAACGAGTGCAATTCGCGCTCGATCAAACGCATTGAAAAAATAACCAACCTCAAACAATACGTTTTGATTCGGTAGTGCCACGGAAACCCCTCGCATGGTCGCGGGGATATCAGGCGTGAGAATGAACATTGCTGCTGTTGCCTTCGTTCTTACCGCCTCTAGGTCATCAAGCAGAAGATGTCCCGCCGTAAAGCATTCCCACCAAGGGAGGAATTCTATTGTTGGTGAAGTCAGTGCGGTGGTCAGAGCCTTCGTCTGAGTTTTCGCTTCTTGTGATGATCCGACGAAAATTACGGTTTTTGGCATTGCGTGTTCCCTTTTATTGTTAAGCGACATCCTTTAGTTACTGCGCCGCATAGTACACACTATGCGGCGCAGCATTGCACGGCCTATCTTCTCAACCCACCATGACGCTGACGGGGTTGCTCCACTGGCCGACGCGGCCGTCGCCGACGTGGAAGATGGCGCGGTAGGTCCACTTGGCGGGCGCGGTGGGGAAGGGCGTGGTGTCGTTGTAGCCGGGCGTGGTGTCGAAGGCGAGCAGGACGAAGCCCTGGCCGCGGTCCACTTGCAGCTCGCACATGTCGAGGAACTGGCCCTGGCCCTGCCAGCCCCAGTTAACGTTCACCTGGGTGCCGCTCACCGAGACATCGAACTGCGGCTGGATGGCGCTCAGATCGGGGCTCACCTGCGCGGCGCCGACGATGCCGAGGGCTTCGCCGCCGCCAAACCAAGCTGACCTCTTTTCCAGACCTTGGAAAAGGAAAGCTCGTTTTTTCCAAGGGTTTGGAACAACGGAACAGCGAAGCCGCGTAGTGACCTCAGCAGCGGGTTGAGCAAGGCCAGCAGGCAGAGGGACAAAATGGATAAGCTGGACGGACCGGCTGTCCATGAAGTCCATGCGGGCCATTGAGCCTGCGCAGGCGGCGGAGAAAGTTTGCGCAAAGGCCGCCAGGCACGCGAATCCTTTTCTGGGCAGCGCGCGCGTCCGTGGGGCGGAAACATTCCAACAGGTGCGTGTTTGTTCGAGGCTGCGGAGTTCTTCCGCCGGCTGACCTCTGACCGCTGACTACTGACCTCTGCTCTCTGACTTCAGCGGCCGACGTATTTGCGGAGGTGCTTGAGCGAGATGGCGAAGTCCTTGGAGAGGGGCGCCTCGATTTTCATCGGCTCCCCGGTCACGGGGTGCGGGAATTCGAGCGAGGCGGCGTGCAGCGCGGCGCGGGCGATCAGCGGCCGCTCGCCTTCGCTCGGCATCTTGAAGTTGCGCTTGAGCGTCGAGAGCAGCAGCGGCTTGCCGTCGCCATAGAAGGGGTCGGCGACCAGCGGGGTGCCCTTGGAGGCGAGCAGGACGCGGATCTGGTGGTGGCGGCCGGTTTCGGGGCGGGCCTCGACCAAGGCGTAATTCCGGAAGATCTCCAGGATCTGGAACACCGCGCGCGCGGTGCGGCCGTGCTTGGCCACCATCATGCGGCCGTGCCGCTGGGGGTTGGGCGCGAGCGGGAGCTCCAGCGTGAACGCCGTCTCCGCGGGAATCCCGCGTGTCAGGCAGAGGTAGCGCCGGACAATCTTGGGGCTGGCGAACCAGCCGAACAGCCGCTTCCACGCGTCGGGCTGCTTGGCGCAGAGCACGATGCCGCTGGTGTCCCTGTCGAGGTGGTGGATCTGGTGGAAGTCGGCATAGTTCCGGGCCTGCATCCGCTGTAACAGGCTGTCGCTATCTTTTTCCCTGGGATCGGGCGCGCTAAGCAGGCCCGCGGGCTTGTTCAGGGCGAGGAGGACCTCGTCCTCAAAGAGCACATCGAGCTGCGGCGGTGGTTTCATACGCGGACTTTGTTCGCTTTTGGCCGTCGGGGCAAGTATTCTCTGCGCGAAACTGAAAATCATGAACAACGAACTGGAAGTGACGATCGAGAAGACGGTGTTCGAAGGCCGGGCGCTGGCCCGCCACGAGCGGTACGTCATCTTTGTGGATGGCGCCCTGCCGGGCGAGCGCGTCCGGGTGGCGCTGACGGGGCGCAAGCGCAACTACGCCTTTGCGCGCGTGCTGGAAGTATTGGAAGCCTCGCCGCACCGCTGCGCGCCCGGCTGCGGCGTCTTCGGCGCGTGCGGCGGCTGCAGCCTGCTCAACATGGACTACCCGACGCAGCTTGCCCAGAAGCGCGGCTTCCTGCTGGAGGCGCTGCACGCCTGGCCGGAGGTCACCGCCCAGATCGGCGACGTGCTCGGCATGGCCGACCCCTATTTCTTCCGCAACAAAATGGTCTATTCCTTCGGCGGGCCGGTGGACGCGCCGGTCCTCGGCATGCACCGGCGCGGCGATTTCCACGCGGTCGTCACCGCCGCCGAATGCCGTCTGCAGTCGCCGCAGGCGCAGGAGCTGGTCCGGCGCCTGGTGGAGTTCTGCCGGGCGCGGAACCTGACGCCGTTCGATGAGCGGCGCAAGGTGGGGCTGGTGCGCGATGTGACCGTGCGCGAGGGCAAGCGCACCGGCCAGCGCATGGTGATGCTGACCGCGACGACGGCGCATCCGGCCTTCGCGGAGCTGCCCGCCGTGCTCGGCGACCTCGCGACGACCGTGCTGCTGGGCATCAGCCCGACGCTGCACAACTCTGCGCGGCTGGAGCGCGTCGAGCTCCTGAGCGGCCCCGGCACCATCGAGGAGCAGCTCAACGGACTGACGTTCGAGGTCGGCCCGACCACCTTCTTCCAGACCAACACGCTGCAGGCTGAGCAGATGTTCGCGCTGCTGGCGCAGTGGGCCGACGAGGTCCAGCCGCGCGTCGCGCTCGACCTCTATGCCGGCACCGGGCCGATCGCCTTCCATCTGGCACGCGCCGGCCGGCGCGTCATCGCCGTCGAGACCCATCCCGCTTCCGTCGAGGCTGCGCGGCGCAATCAGCAGCGCAACAGCCTGCCGGAGATCGAGTGGCTGGCCGCCGATGTGGAGAAGGCCCCGGAGGCCGTGTTCGCCAACGCGCCGGACCTGATCGTCATCGATCCGCCGCGCACCGGTCTGCATCCGAAGGCGACCGAGAAAATTGTCGCCGCCGGCGCCCCGCACATCTTCTACGTTTCGTGCAACCCGGCGACCTTGGCGCGCGATCTGCCGCTCTTCCTCGCCGCCGGCTACGGCGTCACACGGCTGCAGCCGGTGGATATGTTTCCGCATTCCTTTCACGTTGAGGCGCTGGTCTGGTTGAAAAAACCGGCAAAGCTGGCATCTTAGCAGGCGGGTAGGGTGCAGGTTGTTTATGCCCGAAGAGCAGCCCATATTGCGGCCGGCGGTCACTGAGGACTCGTCCGCGCCAGCGGGGCGGAAAGAGGCGGTGGATTTGCTGCGCCGCCTGGGCCAGGTGCTCAACAGCTTGAGCATCTTTGGCGCGCAGCACAAAGCCACCCAACAGGCTTTGGACGATGGGTTTGCCGCCCTCAGCCAGATGACGGCCCGGCAACCCAGCGTGACGCTGGGCGCCGATCACAAGAATCTCCTCTGCGACGCTCAGGTCGTCGAGCCGAATACCGCCCTGTTGCGCACCCTGCTGCGCCGTTGGAACGCCCTCGGGCTCAGTTCCCTCGAACTGACCCAAGGCATCAGCCGCGACGAGTTCCAGCGCTTGATGATGATTCTTGGCACAGCCCCCGATGCGGTTGCATCCGCAAAGGCCCTCGCCCAACCTCCCGCCCAAGACGGTTTCACCCATCTGCACTTGAAGCGCCTGAGCTATCAGGCGGTTTCAGATGACGACGTGGTCGTGCGCAAGCAAGCTCTGGCCAACGAAGCACTGCCGGCGCCGGCGAAAAAGCCTTCCAAGGTGGCCGCGATCGGCTCCGAAATCATCGCGTATCTACAAAGCTACGCCGGAGGGGCGCTGACGGTTTCACCGGAGGCGGCCGCGCTGGCGTCGCAACCCTCCCGGCTGGCGGAACTGTTGCTTCGTTCGGCGGATATCCGGCCCGAAACGGCCCAGGTCGCGGGGGGCGAGCAGCTCGGCAACCTCGTTGTCGGTTGCCTGCGCCGTCTCCATGGCCATCTGGCCGCGACGCCTGCGGCAAAGACCAAGCAGGGCAAGAAGGCCGTCCAGCAGACGCTGATCATGCTGGAAAAGGAAGTCATCGAAAAACTGCGGAACGTGGCCGGAGCGGAGGCCGCGGCCGCGGCCGCGCCGGCGATCGAGGAGGCGGTCGGCGAAATGCTCGGCGACCTGCGCAGGGAGGGCCTCGTCGATGATTATGTGAAGAAGCGACAACAGAGCGCCATCAGCGAAAAACGCCTCGTCCGCTTCCTGAAGGCCCAGCAGGGCCACCCGGAACGCACCGACGCGCTGGGGAAAGTGCAGCAGCAGCTGACCGCCAGCGGAGTGACGGACAGCGCCTGGGGCGCCCTGTTGCAGAAAAGCGCCTCCGCGGGAGGCAAGGCCGGCGGCGCCGCCGGCGACGCGCCGCCGTTGACCCTGCTGCTGCTCCGCCTGACCGAACTGTTGAATCCGGCCACGCCGCCGCCCAGCGCCGCGCCCCTGCAAACGCAGGTCGAGGCGCTCGTGTCCCAGATCGGCACGGGCATGGATGTGGCCATGGCCGGGGTGGAGCAGAAGCTGGGCACCCTGCGCGGGAAGATCAAGGCGATGCTCCCGCTGCCCGCTGCATCCGATGCGCAGGTGGCCCAAAAGCAGGCGTTCACGCGCAGGGAGATCATCGCCACGCTGGCCGAGGTTGTGCAGGAGCTGCGCCAGCCCTTGGCCGTCATCAGCGGCGCTGTCGAGACGCTCAGCGGGGGTCACCTCGGGAAGGTGCCCGACCTGCAGCGCGGGATGCTCCAGCTTGCGCTCCAAAGCAGCCGGCGCGTCGCCGTGATCGTGGATGCGCTCGCGGACATCGCCGGCTTGCCCACCGCCTTGCAACCCGATGCCCGGATTCTGCAGCGCATCTATAACGACTGACCCGGCCGGGTGCTGAAATTTGCATTGCGTTGCTCGCGGAAATTTGGGAGATACATCGCCGTAGCACCGCTACATCAGGAGAACCAAAAATGAAGAAATCGTTTGTCATGCTGGCCGCAGTCTTGGGCTTGGCCACCCAGAGCCAGGCCGTGAAATTGGGCGCCGACACCCAGTCGCTCGACCTTGCCGGCGGCATCAACTTCGAGAGCGCCGCGGGCGTCAGCGAGCAGCTCCGCGTCGGCTACGGCTACTTCATCATGGATTATTTCGAGGTCGGTGGCGTCATCAATGTGCAGCACAACGATGCCGTCACCACGTTCGGCTTCGGCCCGAAGGCGGAATATAACTTCGAGCTCGACCTGCCCGTCGTCGTGCCTTTCGTCGGCTCCACGATCACCTTCCAGCACGCCAAGGTCGTGAACACCACGATGATCATCAGCCCGGACACCGGCCTGATCGTGGCGCAGGAGGACAGCGACATCAAGAACGCGCTCAACCTCGACGTCTATGGCGGCCTGAAGTTCTTCGTCACCGACCAGTTTGCCATCACCACCGCCCTCTTGCTCTCGGCCGCGACCAGCGACCTCTACGAGCGCAGGGACGGTGCCACGAGCAAGACCGGCGCCCGCATCGAGCTCGGCCTGCGCTACTACTTCTGAGCTGTCGCGCCGACCGACCTGCCGCCGGATTTTTCCAGGCCTTGGAAAATCCGGCGGTTTTATTTTCTGGGGCAGGCGGGTGTGCCGGGTCTCCGATCCGACGCACCCCAACCACACAAACACTGCAGCCCGGCTCCTGTAGCGGCGCTCTGTGAGCGCCGTTGCTGCACGTGCCGCGAGGCTCCGCCGTGGAGTACGCAAGGTTGGCTCCGCCCGTCTCGCCTTTGGCTCGGCTGCTTGCGCCTTCGACGTGGCAGCTTGCTGCGCCACTCCAAGGTTCAATCGGCATGTTCACCTGCGGCGGAGCAAGCTCCGCCTAACAAGGCGCAAGCGCGCTTGCGCACTCCACGGCTGGGAAGCTCATGCCTCGCGCATTACGGCATGGCATGCACGCTCTGCATCGTCTCGACGCCGATGGTGCAGACGCGCTGGAGGAGGGCGATGACCTGCTCTTTGTGGTCGGCGAAGCGGCAGTGTGGGCCTCGTTGAACCAGCATCACTTCGCCGGCACGAGCAACGCTTCGCCTTCCGTCATGAACTGGACTTCGAGCCATGGCGGCGTCGGTGAATCCGCGGCGCTGATGGAAACCGGCGCCCAGCCGGACGGCATCACGTAAGCCTTTTTCTCCACCGGCAGCTTGCGAAGCCGATTCCAGTTCTCGTCGAACACCGTCGCCGTCGCGCCGCCTTCGTACTGCAGGTACTCCCCGCTGGCGACGGCGCCCTTCACCGTCAGCGCACCGGTGCCGGTACGAATGATGGGATCTTTGAGTTCCGTCGGAGTTTCCGCGAGTGCCGTGAGGCCTTCCACGCGCACCGCTGCTTTTGTCTTGGGAGGTAGATAAGCCAGGCCCAGGCGGCACCAGCGCTGGTGCGCGTAGTCCGCGTGCTTGGTTGCCGGTCGCCAGCCCCAGCAGCCGGCCGCCCACGCCACTTCGCCGTTGGGGATTTCGATGTCGCGGGTGCCCACAAAATCTATCGGCACCACATAGTCACGGCCCGCGAACATGAAGACCAGCAGCGCGCCGCTGCCGTCGCCCGTCACGCGCAGGCCGAGGCCGCGTCGCCCCGTCAGGTCCATCGGCGCGCTCCATTCCGGCAGGCGCTTCAGGTCCGCCCACGTTCCTGACGAGCCCGCGTTCTCTGCGTGGATGCACAGCGCGCGACCGTCTGCGGTAACGCTGTTTTTCAGCGGCGCATCGGCAGCCATGCGGAGCGCGGCGAGGCTTGGTTGCAGGGTCAGATTTACCGTGGTGTTGCTTGGGCCTCGACCTTGGCCAGCGTTCCCCGCGGTGAACAGGTCGGACGCGCGTGCCTGCGGCACGGCCTTGTTGCCCGCGCTCTTCAGCGGTTCGGCGCGCCCCCGCGGATCGAAGGCCCACAGCACACGGACAATGAACTTCGCCGGCTGCGCCGCAAAGGGATTCTCCAGCGTGAGCTCCTCGCCCGGCTTCACATACTGCCGCGGCGAGATGGCGCCATGCTCCTGTCCCTGTTGCCATAGGATGTCGCCGCTTTTGCGGGTCAGCACGCAGACGGGGACGAGCTCATAACCGGTGGCGGTCTGGCGTGCGGTCTGGACGAAACGGGAGACCACATGGCGACTGTGCTCCGGCATGTGACCGGTGGGCTTGCCGAAACTCGCGGCCAGCTTCGCCTGTTGCTCGTCGGTCAGCAGCGCGCTGATGGCTTTCCAGTTCAGCAGCGTTTCGCTCAGGCGGTCGGATAGGCCATGCGTCTTTAACGTCTTGTCGGAGACGGCGAACATCGGTTCCGGCTTGCACAATCCCAGCGCGCCGCCGAGGTGGCCCTGGCTCAAAACGAAGTTCGCGTCCAGCAGCGTGCTGGCGACGCGCGAGGGCGAGGCGAGTTCCACCGGCGCGCTCCAGTTGCCGTGCGTGAAGAGGCACGTGCCGCGCAGGATATGCTTCGTGCTGTTGAAGCGATATTCGAAGTTGCACCGCGGCGCGCTGCCGCTGCTGTCGTGCGCGGTCACCGGATGATCGACATTCTCATAAACCTTGGTTGCGAACTTCCGGTAGCCCCAGTTCCCGTCATAGCAGTGGATTTCCGCGCCGTCATATTCGGTGTGCGCGATGCCGCAGCGGTTGATGAAGCCCGCGAAGTTCCCCGCCATTTCGTCGAGCAGCGTCGAGTCGTTGTCGGGGACGTAATTCTGGCCGTAGGCGACGACGAGGCCCTGCGCCTCTGCGCCGGCCGCGTGCGCAGCAGCCGTCGTCAGGAACTGGCCACGGCGACAGTTCTTCAACCGCCACGAGCCGTCCGAAGCGCACTCAAAGGAACCAACGCGCACGATTTCGTCCTCGATGCGGACGTGGTTGTGCTCGAAAAAGTGGGGCAGGGCAGGTGGATAACTCGCTCCTCCTGGCGGCGCGAACGCCAGCTCCGTGTCGGTTGCGCCCGCAGGCTTGGCCAGCCTGCCGCGCACCCAGCCCGCGAGCCGGCGGTCGGGCTTGGAGCCGACATACGTCGTGTCGTCACGGCCGATGCCGCCGCTGACGTAGTGGAGGTTCAGGCGCATGCCTTTGGCGCGCACCAACTCGGAGAAGGCGCGCAGATCGTCCTCGCCATTGGGGAAGACCTTCCGGTTGACGTGGACGTGGCCGTGGCTGCCGGGCCAGAAGTTATCCGTTCGCCACGTCTGCGTGAACAGATAGATTTCCTTGATGCGCGCCTGCTCGGCCCATGGCAGCGCGGCGCGCAGTTCGGCGAGGTCCGCGCCTTCCACGATCATCTGGCTGCGGTCCGCGAACAGCTTCTGCCAGTCGGCGAGCCAGGCGCGCGCCCGGTCGAGCGTCCATGCGCCTTGCACCTTCGGGTGTGCCAGTTTTTCCTCAACCCAGATGCGCAGCAGCGTCTCGTCCTCATCGGCTTCATCCTGCCGCACGAAGAGCGCGACGCCGCCGGGCGGTTCCCCCGGAGACCGATGCCAGAGCTCCTCCCAGTGCACCCGCACGCCATACGACTCGTTCTGCACGCGGGTCATGTAATCGAGCTCCGTCGCGCGCATCCGCCCGCTCCCGTTCATCTCGAAATGCAGCGACGTGCCGGGTTGCGCCGGGATGCCGGCCAGCTTTTCGATGCGCAGCGCGAGGTGGCGTTCGGCCGTGTGTACGCCGAAGGTCACAGCCTGCTTGCCGTCAGCCGTGCGCGCTGTCAGCCGTCCATCGGCGCCGAACGTCACGGCGCTCAAGGCCGTTCGTTTGCGGGCGGCGTCTTCGAGATAGAAGCCCGCGCGGCGCGAGTTCATATCCAGCAATTCTTCTCCGCCCGGAAGTGTGCACACGGAAGCCGGCCGCCCATCAACGCCGAAATGCAGTTGGAAACGTTCGGTCTTCAGTTCCGCCGTGCCGCCGCACGCGGAAACCGCTGCGAACGCGATGAGGCTGCCGAGCGTTTCCAAGGCTTGGAAACGGCGGATCTTGTTTTTTTCAAGGCTTGGAAAAATCATGGGCTGGGGGTTCCAACCCTTGGAAAAGGGCAGGCGGGGCAGCCGCTCAGCTTACTTGCTTTTGGCATCCTGCTTTTCCTGCTCGATGGATTTATTGATGGCGTCGTTGAAGGCTTTCTCGTGCTCCGCCCGGCTCAGCGCCGCCGCCGCGCTGGCCTGCGCCGGGTAGGCGCCGCCCTCCCAGCGCAGGTTGCGGATTTCGCGCGGGCCATCCCAGGCCTTGCCGTTCACTTTCACCTTCTGTCCGTCGCGGACCATTTCGCCGCTGGGGCTGATGCTGAACTCGGTGACGGTCTGCCAGTTGGCGAGCGGCGCAGTGATCTTCGGATCGTTGGCGGCCAGTTCGCCGAGGCTCACCGTGATCGCCTGCCAGTCGGCGGAGCCTTTCAGTTGCTTCACGACCGTGTAATCAACGGCGGGCTTGCCCGGCTGGCAGGCGCCCCAAGCGTTGCAGTTGAAGGTGACCACGAGCGTGTTGTCCTTCGTACACTTGATCTCGAACACCAGTTTTGCGCCGCCGGGGCCGCGCCACTTTTCGTCTTTCAGTTTGCGCGTGAAGGCGTGCCAGAGCGGCGGATGGCCCCAGTTCAGGCGATACCAGTCGCGCCAGCCGCGCGCGCCGTCGTCAATCATCCGGTCCGGCTTGTCGGTGGCCTTCACGCCCGCCGCCCGCAACTGCGCCGGCGCGGCCGAGAGGACGCGCGAGCTGATGGCAAACAGATCGGAGTTCTCCTGTCCGGGCGAGCGTGCGACGTTGCGGTATTGCGCCGGCGTGTCATAGACGACGTTGGCGTAGGCGAACAGCGGCTGCTCGAGGCTCATGATCGGGCAGCTGGCCTGCCATGCGTTGCCGCTCTTCACCGCCGGCGCGTCGCGCCAGAAGCGGGTCAGTTCGTGCGGATCAACCGAGTAATAGATGTCCACGCACCTGACCGGGCGCGACTCGTCCGGCGTGACGGTGAGGGTGGGGACGCCATCGGCGGTTTTGAGGTTCAGCGCGAAGCGCGGCGTCTGAGGGAAAGTGAACGCGCCCTTCAGGTGCTGCTCGAACCAGAGCAATTTCGTGATGCCGTGCTCGCCGGTATGGCGGTGGTTCAGGTGCGGGGCCATGCTGAAGCGCACGCGGTCGTCGGGCACGTTGCGCCAGTTCCACGCCATGTGGTCAATGTGCGCGTGGAAGTCGTTGACGGGCGAGAGCCAGAGTACGGGGCAGGCGATGCGCGGGATGTAGGCGTTGTCGGAGACGCAGGCCAGTTCCATGGCGGGGATGTTTTTCTTGGCGCAGCCGGGCAGGTCGGTCTGGCTCTCCAGGATGTCGCCCGCGCCGCCGCACGAGGGCACCGCGGCCTTCACGCGCGGGTCGATCCCCGCGAGATCGGTGGTCAGCTTGCCGCCCATGGAATGGCCGCTGACGCCGATGCGCGCGCCATCCACTTCGGGCTGCTGCTCCAGAAACGTGAGCGCGCGCCGCGCCGCGGTCAGCACGAGGAACCAGTTGCTGTTGCGCGGCGACTCGACGCTGTCGAGCGTGAACTCGTCCGGCGTGAGCGGACCGGCGAAATGATTCTTGCTGTTGCGCTGCGGCGGATGCGTTGCATCAAGCTGGCCCCAGTCGGTCTGCGGCCCGCTGTAGGTTTCCTGCGAGCGGCCCAGGTTCAATTGGTTGCCGCCCCAGTTGAGCGAGAGGCTCGCATAGCCGTTCTTGGCGTCGGCCACCACGCAGTCGAGCGAGGCCGACTGCCCGCCGCCGTGCAGCTGCAAGAGCGCCGGCAGTTTCTCTGCGCCCTTGGGAAAGGCGTAGAACGCGGCGACTTTGGACGAGGCGCCCTTGAACACACCGACCTGATAGCGGATGAGCCGGCAGACCACGCCATCCTGCTCCCACGCCTTGAGCACCTCGACGTTCAGCGGGGTGGCCTTGTCGAATGCAGGGAAACCCGCCCAAAGTTCGGTGACGTTCTGCGGGATGCCGCCCGCTTGCGGGAAGCCGTCCTTCGCGTGCGCGACGTTTCCGAACAACAGCAGGGCCGCTGCGAGGTTGCCGAGCATTTTCATGAATCACCGTCCTATGGTGCGTAGCTGGGGTTGCGTGGTGGCGGACTCGATGGACTTGATGGCGTTTTCGACGGCGGTGACGCGGCGTTGGTTGAGTTCGCCGGCGGGGAATTCGCCGCGCTTGCACTGCGCGTTCAGCTCCGCGATCAGTTCGCGCAACTGCGGCACCACGGCGCGGGCGGCTGTGCCGTAGGCGGCGATCTCCTTCATGATCTCCCCGGTGCGGTTCTCGCTGCCGTGGCCGCCCTGCGTCTTCGCGAAGTGAACGCCAACCTCGACACCTTCCTTGAAATGATATTTCGTCAGCGCCTTGAAGCCGCCCATGCGGATCTCGTTGCCGAACATCGTGTCGGCGGGGCAGCGCGTCTTGACGGCGGCGAGGATGTCCGGCGCGAGCGCCTGCACATCGGCCTCGGTCAGCTTGTTGGCGAACAGATCGCGCAGCGTCGCGCGCGCCATGCCGTCGGCATTGCGCGAGATCGCGCGGACCGCCGGATAGAGCAGGTTCGGATCAATATCCTTGGTGGAGTTGCGCAGCAAACCTTTGAACAGCGCCGCGGCCAGCTCGCCGTGCGTGAGCTGGATCGGGTCGGCCCAGACGATCGGCTGGAGCGGCTCGGCGGTTTTGACGACGGCCTTGAGCATGTCGGGGATGACAGGCTTGGCGGTGTCGCCCATGTTCTTGAGCGCTTCCGCCGCCTTGACGCGCAGCCAGCGGTCGTCGTGCACGAGCAGGCGCACGAGCACCGGCAGCGCCGCCGCATGCTTGATGTTGCCGAGCGTCTCGCACGCGCCCTGGCGCACGTGCGCGTCGGGGCCTTCCGCCAGCTTGATCAGCGCGGGCACCATGTTCTGCGCCTCGGGCCGTGCGGCCAGTGCCGCCGCCGCCCAGCTGCGCACCACCGGCGACCAGTCGCCGAGCGCCGCAACGAGTTCCGGCGCGCTCTTGGTCTTGCAGTCCACATCGAAGCGTCCGGAGGCGATAGCTTCTGTCACATCTTTCTTGCTCAGCCAGTTCGTTGGTTTCGACTCGCGTCCGGTGATCAGCAGTTTCTTCAGCGGCAGCGCATAGGTCAGGACGTAGCAGGCGTTCGGGCTCAAGCCGTAGTAGCCGCTTTTACCGTAGTAAGTGTTGTCGTCGGTCTTGCCGGGACCATATTGCTCGCCGCCGTCATAGGTGAACGAGCCATCGCAGCGCCGCACGAGATCGAGATGCCACGCGGCCTCCTTCACGAACGCCGCGGCCGCCGCCGGCCCGCCCACGTTGGCGCCGAGCGCGCTCCAGAGATAACTGAAGCCTTGGCCGGTGTGCCCGTATTCGCGATTCGCGTAGGACGCCGTCACCATCTTGGCGAAGAACTGCGCCGGCCTGATCTGGTTGGGCTGGAGCGCGAACAGCACGGCTGTCATGGAATTCTTGCCGTTGTTCTCGTGGTTCGGCCAAGGCAGGTGCTCGCCGTAGGGAATCGCCCCCTTGTCCACATAGTAGCCGAAGAACTTCGAAGCGCGGTCAATGGCGGCGTCCACCTCCGGGTCGGCGGCACCGCACTTCTTCCCCATGATGATCGCAATGTTACCGATCAAGCCGGCGGCGTTTACCGGGCCGTAGGGCGGGATCGAGCCGTGCAGCTTACCTTCGGGCGTCAGCTCGGCAAGGCCGTGCCCGAACGTGCCATACATGCTCTGGCCCTTGGCCAGATGGATGGTGTACTCGTGGATCGCGTGCAGCACCGCCTTGTCGCCGGTGAGCAGATAATACTCTCAGAGGAACAGATTGATGTAACCCCATTGCCAGACGACCATGCCATGCTTGAGTTCCAGCTTTAGCGTCGTCGGCGCGAGCTTCCGCGCAAACTCCTGCACGCGCGGCAGGTACTCCGGTTTGCCCGACGCCATCAGCGCGAGGCCGTTGATTGCGCCCCACAAATCTTCCTTCAGCGGTTCGCGCTCCAGCGCCTTGCACGCCTCGGCGAGAATCAGCTTCGACTTCGGACAGTCATAGGGCGCGGTCGCGCTGTAGCTGCCCATGATGCGCAGCTTGAGCTGCACTTCGTCGGTTTTCCCAGAGCGCCAGCGCGTGAGCTTCAGTAGGCCTTGATTGGACGCCTTCTCCGCCTCCGTGATCGCGAGGGCGAGTGACTTGCGTGCGTCGTCGCTGAACAATTTGCCGCCGGCGCCGAGGATCACATCGTCCACTTTCATCACGCCCTCGGCAGGCGAGCCCGCGCCCACGTGGGTGATGAGAATCTGCCGGCTCGCCGTCGTGGTCCGCCCCTGCTGGCTCTCGAAGAAATTCGCGGCCTTGGTGAAGATCCAGCCGCGCATGCCCGTGGAGCCGAGGTTATAGGTCAGCTTGCGATCCACCGCGCCGTCCTTGGTGAGGTCAGGTGGCGTCGCCGGCGGCTTCGCCGCGAAGAGTTGGAGGCCGGCCAGCAGCGCGAGGGCCGCCAGGAGCGCCGCGCGGCGCAATGTGGTTGTCTGCATGGAGGGTCCTGTGTTGATGGGTGGGTGTTTGTACAACTGTCCAGGCCTGCTTGTCAAAGCGCTGGCTTGGGCAGAATGGGGACCCCGCAGAAGGTGAGTGCGGCGATGCCGTTTTCGCCACGGAGCAGACGGGTCTGGCTCCACGACTTGCTGTCGAGGTAGGTGAGCTTTTGCGCGGTCGAGGGGGCCGTCAGCTTGAGCAAAACCACATTCCCGGAGACGACGCACGAGGCGACCTTGTTTTTCTCGCCATCGAGATAGAATTCACCCGCCAAGGTAGCGTCGCCTTTCACCGGCTGGTCGAACTCCAGCACGATCTCGTTCTGCTTTGCGCTGGCGTAATAGACCCGCTTGAGATCGGGCGGCGTGATGGAAAGGGTGAACACCTTGGCGTAGTTGTCGCGCTCGATCAGGGGTTGAATCAAGCGCGCGAATTCCGCCCAGCCGGTCAGCGGATAATGGCAGCCGCCGGGCGGTTCGATGCCGAGTGTGGACATGACGCTCATGCGGGAATAGAGCGCTGGCAAAGTGCGCTGCACTTCGCGCAGCATGTTGTCGGAGCCATTCACGCCCATCGAACAGGCTTTCGGCCAGATCTGGAAGACGTAGTAGTGCTGGAGATTCGGGTAGTCCTGTTTCCAAGCGGCTGACATTTCGACGAAGTATCGCCGGTAGGTCTCCCAACCGTAACCGCCGGTGGGGCCGTCGGCGCCTTGGTCGTTCTCGCCTTGGTGCCAGAGGATGCCGCGGATGCCGTCGGTGAGTTTGGCTTGCTCCACGCGCCAGAGCAGGCGGCCGTAAATTGTCGTCACGTCCTCGGGGTCGGACGGATTCCGCTGGTGTTGATCAATGCGCGTGCCGCCGACCGCACCGTTGATGATGCAGATCGGAATCTTTTGGCTTTCCACCAACCGCTTGGCGAGTTCCATGCCCCAGTAGCCGAGCTGCAGTTTCTCGCCGTCGCGATTTTTCCAGACCGCATGGCCCCACAGTTTCAACCGCGCGCCTTGCGGATGACTCGCCGTGCTGCCGAAACTGCGAATCCAATCGCTGTTGTACGGCGGTGCTTCCTCGCGGGTATCGGTCGCCAACGCGTTGGATTGTCCGTTGATCAGATAGGCATCGCCGCACACGAGGTTGGTCACGGTGTGCAGCACCGCCTCGCGCCCGCCGGTCTTGGCGCCGAACTCCACGGAATATTTGATCAGCCCTGGCTTGAGTTTCACCGTGAAGGCATAGGCCTTGTCGGCTGCCAGCTTGCGGCTTTCGTTCTTGCAGAGCTTGCCGTCGGCATAGACTTTGAGGAAGACCGATTCCGCGGCTTCGTTCAGCGTCCCGTTATAGAACAGCGTGCCCTCGTTCTTGTCGTTGCGGGCGTAGAACTGGCCTTCCTCCGGCTTCTCATCCTGGGCCGGTGTGCGTGTGACCCACGCGTCCTGCTTCGGCTCTTTGACCTTGATCGTGACGGATTGCGTGGCTGGCTGACCGCCGTTGTACAGCGTCGCCGTCACCGTCATCGTCCCGCTGTTCTGCGCACGTTGGAGGATGAGCTTCCCCGGCACGGCCTGCTTGATCACTGCGATATCCGCCACGTTCCACGAGCAGTTCAGTTCACCGGCGTTTTTCGCCCGCATGGCCTCCGTATTGGCGACCTGCGGCACCACCTCGATCATTGCGCGTCCGTCCCATGATGCCGGTGCCTTCAAGGTGAAGACCGGTTCTGGGATGTTTTCTTTGATGAGGATGGGGATGACCCGCGTCTTCACTTCATTCGCAAAGACCGCCTTGAAATGCAGCGTCGCCGGCTGATCGCCGGTCACCCGTCCCGCGTCGAACGTGAAGCGGAACCGATCCACGGCGATAAGTTTTTCCCGCCCGTCGCGCTTGAGTATCCAATAGACCTTCTGCGCGCCCCCGGCCTCGGCGGCAAACGTCACGCTCTGGCCCTCCAACACGGTGGCCTGTGCCGGCGCGACAGAAAACGCAGTCCCCGGCTGCACCACCGGGCCCGTCAGGGTTTGCAGCGGTTTTTGGTTTTCATATTCCAGTTTCACCCAGTCGGCCGAGCGCGCGACGCTGGAAATCCGCACCTCATCGATGTCGCCGTCGAAGTCGTAGCGGTTGTACCAGCCGCCGATCCACAGCTTGGCCGGGCTTTTGATCGCGAGCGATGTCCCGCCGGAATTGGTGCCGTCGAGGACACCGTTGATGTAAATCCGCGTTTCCCCCTGCCGGTAAGTGTGCACCGCGTGAACCCATTCGGACACGGAGAGCGGGCTGCTGCTTTTGACGTTCGCCCCGGAAAAGTAGCAATCCATGGACACGTGAGGCGGGCTCCGATAATGCATCACGACCTTGCCCTGCGCCTGCTCGTTGCCCCAGGCGAGAACAGTCACGTTCGGCTTCTCTGCCCGGAACCATGCTTCCGTGGTGTGCGAACTCGAGCCTGCCGGATAGTTGGGAATCTTGTCCCCGCCAAAAACGCCCTGCCGACCCGCCAAGTGCCGCGCCGGTCCGACCATGCCCGCCGTCGCCGTTGTGCCCACGTCCTTCGAGTCGAGCGTGCCGACTTCATCCTTCACCTGCTCGTTCATATGCCAGACGCTCACGTAACCGTTTGCCGCATTGAAGACCGACGGCCCGCTGGATGCGCTGACTGCAGCGGCCTTGCCCCAATACAACTTGAGTTCCTGACGAGCATTCCCCTTGATCGTCGGGACGCGCACCCAGATGCTGGCCACGCCCTGCGCCGCATCCCAGGCCTCGATCTGGTAAGGCAGCGCCACGCCGGTGCTGGTGGAAAACCGGATGTCGTCGCCCTGTGCTTGGGCCTGTTTGAAGTCGAAGAAATCCCTATGCAGCCGGACCAGCAACGGGAAATCGGTCTCCGCTGCCGAGGTCGGCAGCTGGGCGCCCTCCGGTGTGGTGAGAACGAAAACCGAACCCGAGTGCTGCCAGCCCTGATAGGGCGTTGCGCCTGTGGCGGGTTGCGCAACTGCAGCGTGCAACGGTGCGGGTGGCGCCAACAACAGGGCGGCGAGGGGGAACCACATGACGAGTCGCAGCGGTTTGGTTTTCATCTCAATTTGTCGGTGCGTAAGCGGTATGCGTTGTAACAGGTTTTCCAAGCCTTGGAAACCGAAAGCACGGATTTTTCCAAGCCTTGGAAAAGCAGGCCGCAGCCGGTTGGGCGTTTCACGGCGCGGCGGTGCGGACGCAGCGGACGAAGTTGAAGATGCGGATGACGTCGCCCTGCGGGCCGCGGCCGTGGGGATAATCCTGCGGGTCACCGACCTTCGGATCGCTGCGCTGCGCGCCGGCGCCGTGGACGTCGAGCAGTTGGACGTTGCCGGACCCGCCGGAGGTGGGTCGGCCTCGACCCGGTCCTCCGGCCCGTGACCCGCCCAGGCCAGGTCCTTCACCCGCCGTCCCGCCGCCGCCGCCCCGCGGTTGCATCCAGCCGAGCGCGCGGCCGAACGCGACGTAGATCGCCGCGCCGCCCTGCCGGTCAGGCGGCCCGTCGAGGTGTGTGGTGCTGCTCCAGAAGAAGGGGTATTCGCCGTCGCTGAGCTTGGTGATCTGGAAGAGCGGCGCGCTGGCCGGGATGCGTGAATAGTCGGCGATGCTCTGGAGTTCCTTCGCGTTCGGCAGGCGCCAGTCGCTGTGGCCGGCGAGATTGAGGCCGGCGGCGTAGGCGAGCGCCTGCTCCCAGTTGAGGCCTTTGCCGCTGTCGTGCTGCTGCCACATCAGGCCGGTCGCCCGGTCGGTGAGCGTCTCGTTGCCGTTGTCATGGAAATCGTTTTTGCCGTAGGCCGGGTTGCCGCGGACATAGCGGACTAACAGCGTGTGCGCGACGCGGCTCGCGCCCTGCGGGCCGGGGCGCTGCACGTTTTTCGGGTACCCCTTGATGCGGCCGTCGGCAAAGTTGACGCCGAACACGGTCGGGTTGTTGTGCATCGTCGTGCTGATGTATTCCGTTGCGGTCCAGTCCTGGCAGTCGATACCGCGCACACCCTTGGACTCATCGCCGAACACGAACTCAAAATATTTCGTGTCGAGATAGGGTCTGGAGCCGGTAGGTCCCGTTTGGAAATTGTAGGCGCCGGTGAAGTTGATCAGCGAATAGAGTTCCTTGATCGTCGGCATCCGCCAGTCGCCGAAGCCGCCGACCTTGCAGGATTTTGCGCCGGCGACGGCGGCGTCCCACGTCACCTTCGTGCCGCGCGCCTTGACCCAGGTCAGGCCGGTGTTCAGGTCGCTGATGGTCCCGTCGCCGTTGTCCTTGTAGGCCGGCTGCGGGCCGGGGTGCTGCGCGTCCTGCCCGTAGAACGGCTGGCCCGGCTGGGGCGGGGCGATCTCGCGGGCGTTGTCGTAGCACTTCGGCTGGCCGGTGCCGACGACGGTGAATGGGCGGGCTGGTTCTGCCGCACCGCCGACGCAGGCTGCGCCGGCGCACAGCGCCCCGAGGAGCAGGTTCGTTTTCATGGCCGCAGCATAACTGCTCTGCGTAAAGATTGCATGTGCCAAGGCGGGCAAAATTGTAAAGGGATGGTAAAAGCCGGCGGTTGTGGGGCACCCGTTCATGGGCTGGCCGGAAGGGTGTAGCGGTGGGCGGGGGCGCCGTCGGCATGGACATAGGTGACGGTGGCCTGCTGCGGAGTGACGGTGACGCGCAGATGACCGGAGCTGCCGAGCAGGATGCCGCTCTTGTATCCGTACTCTGCGGCACTGCGGGTGACGCCCTTGGGGTCGCCGGGCTGGGGGCACTCCTGATAAATGATGCCGTCGAGCTCCTGCCTGGCGTAGAGATGATCATGGCCGTGGAAGACGATGCTGACATGGTTGCGTACGAGCAGCTGGTGGATGGGCAACGGCCAGCCGGCGCGGTGTTCCTTGAAGCCATCGGTGTCATCGAGATTTTTCCCGCCCCACTCGAAGAAGGGCGCGGCTTCGCTGCCGCCGCGGGCTTGCTCATCAACGCCACCGACGAGGTGATGGATGAAGACGAACTTGAACTTCGCGCGGCTGCCCTCAAGCGTGCGCTTGAGCCATTGATATTGCTCGCTTCCCAGCGAGCGCTTCCAGTTGTCGCGCTGGCCGCGCGTCCGTTGCGTGTACCAGAACGGGTCGAGCACGATGAACTGCGCAGCGCCCCATTCCCACGCGTAATAGTCCTGCAACAAGCCGGCCTCGGGGTGCTTGGCCGCGTTGCCGGTAAAAAATTTGTCGGGGACGGGATTCGGGAAGAATTTCTTGCGCGTCAGGCACGACCAGACGGCAAGGCTGTCGGTGTCGTCGCCGCGTCCGCGCGGATTTTCACCGTCGTGATTGCCGAGCACGAGGAAGAGCGGCGCGGAGTTGCAGAGCTGGCCGAAGTAATAGCGCTGCGCGAGGTATTGCTTGAACGCGGCCTCGCGGTTGGCTTGTTTCTCGGTCATGAACGTATCGCCGAGGTCGAGGTGGAAGTCCGGCTTATCGGCGCGCGCGTTGGCGAGCGTTTGCTGGTAGGTCGCGGGGCTCGTGTGCTCGTCGAGATGCGGGTCGGCGGTGATGGTGAAGGTGAACGCGCTGCCCGGCAGCCGTTGGGTGTGGAAGGTGTTCTCCGCGCTGTTCGTGCCGCGTCCGCGGAACTGGAAAAAGTACTGCGTGTCGGGCCGGAGCGCGCCGAGCACGATCTCTGCCGGCTCGTCTTCCCTGAAGAGGCACCGCGGCGTTTGCTGGGTGTAGTTGCCGGGCTGCGTGCCGTACGCAATGCAGCCTTCGGTGTCCTGGTAGGCGAGCACGCTCACGGTGACGGAGTCGCGCGTCGGCCGGCCGAGGATGAGATCGAACGGATGCGCCGGCACATCGTTGCACGGCGAGTTTTGTACCGGTTGTTTGCTGCCGCCGCCTTTGCCAGGCCCGCGCTTGCCCTCCGGCGCGCCGAGCGCGACGCAGATACACAGGAGCATCCCAAGTGTGGCTTGAACTAACTGGGAGGCCGTTTTCATCGGACTTTCTTCCTGCCTTGTCCCTTGCCCTCGCGCTTCGTCTCCGGGCGAGGCTTGCTGGGATCATAGTTTGGGTTGGATATCGGCATCTGGGCCTTCACCGCGGCGAGGTAGTCCGTCAGGCGTTGGTTCAGCTCTTTGACTTTGTCCGGCATCTCCGCGGCCAGGTCGCGTCGTTCGCCGGGGTCCTTCGCGATGTTGAACAACTGCAGCGCGCCGGTTTCATAGACGCGGATCAGTTTGAGATCGCCGAGATACAGTGCCGACGCCGGCCCGCTCTCGTCCTTGTCGTAATGCGGGAAGTGGACGACGAATTCTTCGCGCGGACGTTTCACGCTGCCGCTGCCCGCGTTCGCCAGCACACCCGCGAAGCTGCCGCCTTCGATGCCGTGGGGCAGCGGCCCGGTGAGGCGCGCCAACTCGGCCATGGTCGGCACTACGTCCGCGCCGACCATCCGCACGTGTGAGCAGACGCCCGGCTTGATGCCCGGCCCGCGGATGATGAACGGGACGCGCAGCCCGCCCTCGGAAACCGTGCCCTTGCCTCCAGCGAACGGCGGATTTTTCCCGGGTGTGCCGTGGTCGGTGGTGAAGATGACGAACGTGTTGTTCGCGATGCCAAGCTCGTCGAGCTTCTTCAGCACCATGCCGAAGGCGACATCGAGATCCCAATCCGCGGCGGCGGCGCCGAGGTCGCGCTCGTCCAGGTGGCCGCCCCAGCTCTTCACCGCCGCGATGCTTTCCGGGCGCGCGTCGCCACCGTTGCGCGCGGCGTAGTGATCGAGCTGGAGATAAAAGGGTTTGCCGGCCTTGGTCTGTCGCGCCATGAAATCCATACCGCGCTCGGTCATGAGGAACAGCTGTTTTGGGTGGGGGTTCTCAGCATCGTCCGGCCCGCCGTTGCCGTTCGCGCCGTCGTTCTCGTCATAGCCGTGCTCGCGCGGGTTCGCCCGCCCGCAGTGCCATTTGCCGAAGTGCGCGGTCGCATAGCCGGCGCGCTTGAGCAATTGCGCGATCGTCGTCTCGCTCGCCGCCAGTTCCATCGAGGCCGAAGGTGTCAGTACACGCCCATTCGGGTTCGCGCCGCTGTCCTTCTTGCCCTCGTTGATGAAGGTCATCCCGAGCTGCGCCGGGCTCTTGCCGGTGAACAGGCTGACGCGTGACGGCGTGCAGCGCGGCGACGGCGCGTAGAAGTTGGCGAAGCGCATCCCGGCCAACGCGAGCTTCTCAAGGTTTGGTGTCCGAACGAATGTGCTCTTGGAATTTGGCGTTGCGTCATCCATCTGCACCGCGGTGCTGCTCCAGCCGTGACCCTCGCCGAGGACGAAGACGAAGTTGGGGCGCTGCGGCGTGGCGGCGTGCCCCGCGATGGCGGCAACGAACAAGGCGAACAGCAGCAAGCGTTTCATAATGGCTCCGTTCCGGCGGGAGGATTAAACAACAGCCGGCCTGTGGGTGCACGGTTGATTTCATGACAATTTGTTAATCTTCCACACTGGAGAACAGGAGGCGGCAGGCAGAAAACAAAACGCTTTGCGCCGGCCGTGCAACCGCATAGGATGCGGCCCGTGAGTGAAACTAAATTGGCATCACGGAGTACAACCATGCAACGCAAGTTGATCGTCAGTCTGCTCGCCGTCGCCCTGTTGGCGCCGGCCGTTCTTCGGGCGCAAACTACGGATGGCGCCCGGCCGGCGCCCAGCGCGGTGCAAACCGAACTGGCCGCCATCGTGAAGGACGTCCGGCTCAAGCTCAAGGAGCGGCAGGGCAAGGTGACCGCCGCCGATCTAGCGGACCATTTCAAAGCCTTCGATGCGCTCATTGCCAAGCACGCCAACGAAAAAACCGACGCCATGGCGCATGTGGTTTACATGAAGGCGATGCTCTACGATCAGGTCCTTGGCGACAAGGCGACTGCGGGAAAACTGTTCCAGCAGATGCAGGCGGATTACAAGGGCACCCAGTACATGGAGAATTTCGCGAAGCAGCAGGCCCTGAAGGCGGCGTCCGAAAAGATCCAAGCCAGCCTCACACCGGGCCTGCCTTTCCCGGACTTCAACGAGAAGGACCTGGCGGGCCAGCCGCTTTCCGTCGGCGCCTTCAAGGGCAAAGTGGTGCTCGTGGATTTCTGGGCCACGTGGTGCGGCCCGTGCGTGCAAGAATTGCCGAACGTGATCGAGACCTACAAGAAATATCACAGCCAGGGCTTTGAGATCATCGGCATCAGCCTGGATTCCAGCCGCGAGAAGCTCGATGCGTTCATCAAGAGCCACGACGGCCTGACGTGGGCGCAGTACTTCGACGGGCAGGGCTGGAAGAACAAGCTCGCCGGGCAGTACGGCGTTCACGGCATCCCCTTCACCGTGCTCGTCGGCCCCGACGGCAAGATTCTCGGCAAAGGTCTCCGCGGCGAAGCGCTCGGCGAGGCCGTCGGCAAAGCGCTCAAGAAATAACGCAGGCGTTACGCTCTATCCGGTTTCTAAGTGAAGCTGCCAAGGGTCGCCTGTCTTGCAGGGCTTGGCTGGAGGCCGCCGCGGCTGTTTTCCAAGCAGTGGAAAGCGTGGGCTGGGGGTTTGTTGTCTGGCGGCGGCCATGGCGGTTCGACATGCTCGCCGCAGGTGTGCTCACACTGCCAAGCAGGCTTGAATCCACCATGTGCAAGGTAGGGCGCTCGCGCCGCGAGCGCCGGGGAATCAGCGCACGTAAGGAAGAGTGGGTCGGCGAGCAAGGCCGTGCTGGAATCTCACGACGGACGTTGCGCCACACCTGACGCTATGGGGCTCCAACGCGTTGGATGCTGACCGGCGGCCACGGCGTGGCCGCCCTACCAACAGGCTTGATCTCGCAACGTGCAAGGTAGGTCGCTCGCACCGCAAGCGCAGTTCAGCCTCCGCCTATTCCTCGTCGCCGGCTGATGCTTTGCGCTTCTGCCCCGTGTCGCCGGCCTTGTCATGAGCGCTGGCGGCGGGATTCAGTTGGGCGAGGACGGCTTGGAGTTTGGCTTTTGCGGCGGCGTTGGTGGCAGGCTTCTCAGCGAAGGGGGCCTCGCTCATGTCGAAGAGTTCGCCGCTCTCGTTGAGCTTGAAGCCTTGGTCGCGAACATACCACTTGCCCCCGAGCTGGACGAAAATCCAATCGCGCGGCGTGCCCTTTTCGCCGCGCAGTTGCGGCGCGAAGCTGTGGCCATCGAATTTAACTCCCGCCGGCAGCGGCGCGCCGCCAAGATCGGCGAACGTGGCGAGAAAGTCGCTGAAGTCCACCAGGTCGTTGAGGGTTTTCCCCGCCGGCGTGACGCCGGGCCAGTTGCAGAGCAGCGGGACGCGGCTGCCGCCTTCGAGCAGTTTGAGCTTGTGACCGTTGAGGAGGCGGCCGTTGACGGTCGCCATCTTGGAGTAACCGCCCGAGGTGCCGTTATCGCCGCTGAAGAGTACGAGCGTCTTTTCGCGCAGGCCAAGCCGGTCGAGTTCGGCCATCAACTTGCCGACGAGCTTATCCATGTATTCGAGGTTGTCGGTATACAGTTGTTTTTCGTCCGCGCCGGGCTTGCTCTCGGGCGTGCGGACGATGGTGCCGTGGATGTGCGCCATCGGATAGTAGATGAAGAACGGCTGCTCCTTGTGTTTCGCGAGGAAGCCGGCAAGGAACTCGTGCATGAGATCGGGCAGATACTGGCCCTCGGGCAGGTCATGCTGCTGGCCGTTGACATGGTAATACTTCGACTGCGGCTTCTTGTCGCGCCAGTAGAGGCCGCTGCCGGGGAAGAGAAAATGCTCGTCGAAGCCCCACCCGCCGGGGCCCAGCGGTCCCACATGCCATTTGCCAACGCTGGCGGTGACGTACCCGGCTTTCTTCATCACGCCCGGGATCATCACCTCGCGCTTCGGATCCACGGATTCATACCCATGGTTGCCCAACAGACCGGTGCGGAAGGGATACCGTCCCGTCAGCACCACGCAGCGCGACGGCGAACACTGCGGCATCGCGTAGCAGGTCGAAAAGCGCAGGCCGCCCGCGGCGAGCGCATCAAGGTGGGGCGTCTTGAACGGCCCGCCCGTGCAACCCAGATTGCCAAGGCCAACGTCGTCGGCGAGGATCAGGATGATGTTCGGCTTCTGCACACCGACTTTTTCCAAGCCTTGGACAGCGGAGCCTGCGCTTTTTCCAGCCGAGCTTTGCGAGACGGGCAGCCCCAGGCTGGCAACCATTGGAAACAGCAGCGCACCGGCGCCGACTAGCTTGAGGAAATCGCGGCGGTGGAGCGGTGCGCGTGTTTGCTGGGAGGGAGTGGTTGTCATTACGGAGGTTATTCTATCACTTTCCATCGCGCGGCGGGCGGTCTTCTCGATCGCCGCCACCGCGTTGACCTCCTTGTCCGCCACCTTTACCTCCTCCTTTACCACCTTTACCGCCTTTGCCGCGGCGGTCGTCGTTGCCCTCTTTGCCTTTTGTGCGGTCTTCCGGTGGGCGGCGCTTGTAGGTGTCGACCCCCTGCTCGGCGCGCTCGGTGATCGTGCCCTTCGGCGTCAGGTCACGGCCCTTGAGCGCGGGATGCTCGGCGGCGATGCGATAGGCGCGGAAGGCGGAGTTCACCATCGGCAGCGCATCGCCGAGCGTCTTGACCGCGCCGTCGCGCGTGACGGGGTTGATGTATTCCCACGCCAGTTCGCCCTTCGCGGTGATCTCGAAGAAATGCCCCTCGGTATCGGAGCAGATGAAGACGCCGCCGTTCGGTAACCTCTGCGCGCTGGAGCCGATGTGGCTGAAGAAGCCGTGGCTGTTCACGGAGCGATAGCTCCAGACGATCTGCTTGGAGATCTGCCGCGGCTGGTTGTGCGTGTCGTGGTCATAGATCTCGCGCCGGTAGCCGGCGTCGGGCGGATTCACATACTTGCCGGTGTCGCGTCCGCTCTCGTCGAGGAACGGATTGATTTCGAGCGCCGAGGACTGCGGCGTGCGCTGGTAGAGATATTGCCCGTTGTTGAAGATCATCAGGTGGCCCGCGCCGGGGAGGCCCGCGTGAATCCAGTGCACATCGTGTGCGCCGCCCATCTGCTTATGGCCGGAGGTGGCCGAATCCCAGTTCTCCATCACTTTCGGCGGATCGCCCTGCTGGTAGCGGGCCGGGTCGCCGAAGCGGTACAGGAAATCGCCCGCCGGTCCCGCGGCCTTGGCGATGCCGGCCTTGGCATCGCCGGCGACAAACGTCCCGTCGTGATCAATCACATAGAGTTCGCCCTGCACGGAGTTGATCACAACGTGGCCGGATTCCGGGTTGTAGTCCATCGAGTTGCAGTGCAGCCAATCGCGCTTCAGCGGCCGGCCGGGCATGTTGATGTTGATACGGCCTGGATAATCCGCCACCGTTTTGCCTTGGCCCACATAGTTTGCTTTGCTGGCATCCACATCCTGAACCACGTGATCGAAGAAGCACCATTCCCAAATCACATTGCCCTGCATATCCACCTCGACGATCGCGTCCATCTGGCCGTTGTCATACGGCCCATTCTTCGGGTCGGCCCCGGCGGCGAGCGCTTGCGCATCGGTGATAGACTTATTGGCGATGTAGAGCGTGGTCGGCGCGTTCAGCTTTTTGTTGAAGATGCGCACCCAATCATGATGCGGAGCATAGCCCTCGCGCTTCTCGGTATATTCCCAAACCTGCTTGCCGTCCCAGTCCACTTCCTTGAAACCGGAGAAGCCGCTGGGGTCGTCCTTGCCCGCATCGAGAACGTTCCCGTTATCGAGCAGGTGCGGATTGGTTCCGATGGGCCACGTGTGCACCACCTTGCCATCGAGGTCGAGCAGGAACGTCCGGCTGCCGACGCCGAACAGCACATAGCCGGGCAGTGCCTTTGCCTTGTCGCAGAAGAGCAGTTCGGTCGGGCCTTGCAAGCGCTCGTAGGCAAAAGCCGCACTGGCGAGCAGCAGACAGGTGAACAGTATCTTTTTCATGGGGGTCTCCTTCAGGGCTGTTCCAAGGCCTGGGAAAAGGGACGAAACATTTTCCAATCCTTGGAATTGAGGGGTGCAATCTTGCTGCACCCGTTTGTTTTGCAGATCACGCAGAGCGGGCGCAGCAAGACTGCGCCCCTACATGTCAGATGGAAATATTCGAACATGTGACTAGATCCATCCTATTGCTGATCCGGCGGGGGCGGCGGGCGCTGGTCGCCGCCTTGTCCTTGCCGGCCATCACGCGGGGGACGGTCACCGCGATTGCCTCCGCTGCGCTTCCCTGCATTGCCTTCACCGCCGCCGCCGCCGGGCTTGTCGGTGCGTTGGGCTTCTGTCATCAAATGCATGCCGGTTTTGCCCTTCTGGTCGGCAGGCAGTTCGATCACGCCCTTCGGGGTGAGGTCGCGGCCCTTGAGTCCGGGATAATCGGGCGCGTAGCGATTCACCTGGAAGACGGCATTCCACAGATGGCCGCGCATATCTTTGCCGGGGAGCTCGCCCTGCGCCAAGATGCCGCCGCGGACCATCGGGTTGACGTACTGCCAGACCATCTCGCCGGCTGGCGTGACCTCGAACAAGTTGCCCACGATGCCGCCGCAGATGAGGGTGTTGCCATTGGGTAGCCGGCACGCACCCGATATTTCGGCGGAGAAGAAGTCGGTGCGGTTCTTGGCCTCGTAGTGCCAGAAGGGTTTCTCGGGGCCGTAGGTCTTGCCGGCCTGGAGCGGGTAGCGGCCGCTGGCATCCACCGGCAGGACGATCTCCTCGACACTCGACCAGCCGCGGTCATAGCCGTTGTTGAAGATCGTCATGTGCCCGGCGCCGGGATAACCAGCGGGAATCCACAGGGCGTCGTGCTGCTGGACCAGTTGCTTGTCCTGCAACGTGCCGCGCTTGTAGGCGGCGGGATTACCCCAGCGATAGAGGAGGTCGCCGCCTTTCCCCTGCTTGCCGCCCGTACGGCCTGCCGCCTGCTGGGTCGTGGTGCTGTGGTCAATGATCCAGATTTCGTTGCAGCCGCGGACGCTCAAGACGATCTGGTCGAGCTTTGCATTGTAGTCGAGCGAATTCATGTGGTTCCAGAACGCGGCTGACGCGCGACCGTTGCAGTTGACGTAGATGCGTTCCGGGTGCTCCGCGGGCTCGCCGTAGTTGGGCTTAGCTTTGTCGGAGTCTTGGATCAGATGATCCCAGACATGCCACTCCCAGACGATCTTGCCGCCCTTGGGCTTGATGGGCTGAATCTCAACCACGGCATCGGGCACCAGATAATCGTCGCGCATCATGCGCTCATCGAAGCCGGCCGCCAGCGCCTGCTCGCGGGATTTGCGCTCGACCATCAGGGCGAGGAAGTTTCCATTGGGCAGCGGCTTGATGTCGTGATGCAACTGGTAGTCGCGCGTGGCGTGGTCGAACTCCCAGACCAAGTTGCCGTCCCAATCATACTCCTCGATACGTCCGCCTTCGCCGCCGCCGGTGCCGCCCTGCACCCGAAGCATACAGGAGCGGACCATATGGCCGTTGGGCAGCAGATAAACGGTTTGTCCTGGTTCATATTTGCTCTTTGTCCAGGAATGAACGACCTGCCCGGCGTTGTTCATCAGGTAGGTCACCGTGTTGTGCTTCGGCGCCATCAGCGTATAGCCGGGGCACGCCTTGGCTGTGTTGAGGAACAGGCCCACCGTCTGGCCCGGATTCGGCGACGTGGGCGTCTTGTTCTCCGGCATCTCATGCCGCTCGCCAGCCGCACCCCCGCCCCCGCCGCCGCCATCGCGGTTGCGCCCTTGGGCTTGTCCGCCACCTTGACGCGGCGGGCGGTTTTCCTGTGCGGAACCGAGCAGGGTGAGGCCGCTCACCAACACGGTGAGCAACGCACTCGTGGCGAATCTGCGAACGCTTTGTATTTTCGTCTTCATAGCTTTCTCCATGGCTGGTGTTGGTCTGCAATTCTATTGATTTGGGGGTGGGGGCGGACGGTTGTTCCCTTGCCGGTTGGAATCGCGCGGCGGGCGCTCTTGTCCCGGGCGGCGCTCGTCGTCGGCATTGGAGGCGTTGCCGCTCCGCGCATAGTTCACGCTCAACTCCGCGCTGGCAAGGGTCTTGTCCTTGATCGCGGCGAGCAACACCTCGCGGTTGACTTGCTCCGGCGCGGCGTTGACCTGCGGCGGTGTCGAGAGGGCATAGAGCGTCAGGATATAGGTCTTGGCGCCCGGTCCCTTCGAATGCGGCGGCGCATAGCCAAGATCTCGGTTGACGCTGTTGCTCCCCGTCGTCCCGATGCCCTTCACATTCTTCGGCAGACTTTTGACGTCGGCTGGGATGTTATACAGGGTCCAATACCACTTGGTCATGCCCTTGGGATCGACATGGTGCATGATCAGCGCGTAGCTTTTCGTGCCGGCGGGTGCGCCGCTCCAGGCCAGCGGCGGCGAGCTGCTTTCGCCCTCGCCCGTGAATTCCACCGGCAGCACGCCATCGGCCTGCACCGCCGGACTGCTCAAGACAAACGAGCCAGCACGAGATGGTTGATGGTTCATGGTTGATGGTTGAGCCTCGCCGCCGGGGCGCTGATTGCCCTCCGACCGGCCGCCCTGACGCGGCCGCTTCCCGCCTCCACCTTGCTGATTGCCTTGCCCGCGGATGTTCTGTACCGGCGTCGGCTTGATGACCGGCCGGCTTTCCGCATTGACCGGCAGCACCACGCGGAAGCCGAGATGATAGTAAGGATGATCCGGATCCTGCGGGCCGCGATAGTAGGAGGGATTCCGGTTCGAGACGCGGCTATGTCCCTGCTCCCCATTATACCAGTTGCCGCCGCGCATTCCGCGGTAGGGCTTGCCATCCTGCACCAGGCTGCCGCGCTCCGGGCCCGGCGGATTATTGGTGGGACTATAGGCGTAGTAGTCGCGCACATACCAATCGTTGATGAACTGCCAGACATTCCCGGCCATATCATAGAGGCCATAGCCATTCACGCCGTTCCCGGACTGGAAACTCTCCTGCGTCCCCGGCCAGCCGAAGTCCGCCTTGTGGTGCAATTGCCCATTGAAGAAACCGACCGGTGTGGTCCACGGCAGGGGACCAGAGCGGAACGGATTCTTTGATTCCGGCCAGTTGGCCTTTTGGGCGTCGGCCTCATCGCCCCACGGGAAGTTGCGATAGGGCTGCACCTGCCCGCCGCGGCCCGCCCATTCCCACTCCGCTTCCGTCGGGAGCCGGAACCCGCTCCGGTTGAAGTTGCACTCCCAAGTCTTCACGTCGTAGCAGAGCGGCAGCTTATTCTGCGCACTCAGCCAGTTGCAATAGACCGCCGCGCCCGGCCAG
This sequence comes from uncultured Lentisphaerota bacterium, assembly GCA_903912445.1. Lineage (GTDB taxonomy): Bacteria > Verrucomicrobiota > Kiritimatiellia > CAIQIC01 > CAIQIC01 > DP16D-bin41. The sequence continues at coordinate 15,005 of CAIWHP010000110.1, read as the reverse complement.
CGGATGCAGACGATCGGATGGCTTTCCTTACGGTCGAGTACCGAGAATTTCCTGCCCGCCCAGCCGACCCGGCTATGGGGGGACAGCTCCCGCGTCTCGCAGAGCAGCTCGGTGGAGCCCACCAGAAAAACGCCACCCTGCCGGACCTCGATCTGCCGCTGCGCCAGCGCGGAGTTAAGAAACTCCACATACTGCTGCGTCGTGACAGCGAAGATACCCATCTGGAACGCATCCAGCCGCACCGTGTGGAGGGGGATCTCGTCACCGCCGTGCTTGGGGTCCACAAACCCATGGTGGTCGCCCATTTCAAAGGTGCCCGCCGGGATCAAGGTCATGCCCGGCAGCTTCTCCTGCGCCGTGGCGTCGGCAACAACCCAACAGAAGGCTACCCCAACGAGGACAAGCATACGTTTTGTTTTCATGGTCTGGTTCCTTTCGCCGGCCAAATTCAACACCAGCCCCATGACGGAAGCACACGCCCTTTCATTACAAAATGTTCATCACGAAGTGCTCTGCTTCTGCCGGACACCGTTGTGACCCGAACATCTGCGAAACAGCCCGATCCTGCCTTTCCGCTTTTCGTGGAAAGGTGCGTGGTCGCGGCCCTAGGGGGTGGCGTGGCGGTGGCTCTTATTAAATTGACGGCAGAGCGGGAGGCGCTAGATTGTGCCGCTGTTCGTAACAAACGAAAGGTTCAAGCATCATGAAGAAGAGTCTGTGGTTGTTGGCCGTGATCGCCGCCGTGGCCGTGGGTTCCCTGAGCGCCTCCGCGCAGTGCTCCAGCTGTGGCAAGGACAAGAAGGCCACCGCTCAAGCCGCCAGCTGTGCGAAGTGCGGTGAGCTCAAGACCAGTGATAAGTGCTGCAAGCCCGATGCCGTGAAGTGCGCGAAGTGCGGCCTCAATGCCGGTTCGTCCGGCTGCAAGGCCAAGTGCTGCGCTGAAGAAAAGAAATAAGGCGCTGCCGCTAGCTTGCCCGCCCAACCCCGCGTTGGGCGGGCTTTTTCTTTTTGGAGAGCGGTGGGTTGGCTGCGCCCGTCTCGCTTTCGGCCCGGCTGGCGCCGCTTCCCGCAGATGGAATGCTTTTCACGTCAAGACGCCAAGGCGCCAAACGGAGGTGCTTCGCGGCTGAGCGCTTTGCGTGGAATTCTTCGGAGATTTCACCACGAAGTTACTAAGACCGCTGCTTGGGGCCCTGGTGCCTTGGTGCTTTCCAAGGCTCCTGAAAACCGAAGATGAGGTGGCGAGGGATTTGCACTGTTTCCACGGTGCCGTGATGGTGCTTGAGGGCAGGCTCTAATCTGTGCGGTGTGAAGGCCCATAGAAACTAGCTGGGAGCGGCGGCATTCCTGCCGCCGATAAAACCGCACCCCACCCGCATCGCGCAGGACCTGCCAAACCCGCGCTGGCTGTGGGTCATGCGGCGGCAGGAATGCCGCCGCTCCCGGTTAGCCAGAAACTCAAATCCAACTTCGTTTGTCAGGAGGCTTGGAAGCCGTTGGCAGCACCATGAAAAGCAAAACCATGTTCGGCATGATTCTGCCGAAAAATGATTCTGTCTTCCCGGGTCTGCTTCCCGCCGATTTTAGGCTTTGGCCATCTGCGGCAGCTGCGCTCATCCGCGGCTAATTCAAGGCACCCAAGCGAGGGCGGCTTTCATGAACAAATCGTAATGATATTTGTTTGGACTTGGAGTCGCGGGGGGCGGTAGCTTGGCGCCATGAAAATCCTCGTCGTGGAAGACGATAGAAAGCTAGGCGGGTTCCTGCGCAAGGGGCTGGAGGCGCAGGGCTTCGTTGTGGACTTCTGCGACAACGGCGATAAGGGGTTCATCCTGGCGACAACGCGCCCCTACGACGCGATCGTCCTCGATATTATGCTGCCGGGCCGCGATGGCCTGAGCATCCTCCGCAATCTGCGCGACCAGCACGCGACCGTGCCGGTGATCCTGCTGACGGCGCGCAGCTCGCTCAATGAACGCCTCGATGGGCTCAACCTGGGCGCGGATGATTATCTGACCAAGCCTTTCTACATCGAGGAACTCGTGGCGCGGTTGCACGCGCTGATGCGCCGCTCCTCGGGGCAGCCGCTCACGGTGCTCCAGCACGGGGATGTGACGGTGGACCTGATGACGCGCTCCGTGAAACGCGCTGGCGAAGCGGTGGAGCTGACGGCGCGGGAGTTTGCGCTGCTGACCTATCTGCTGCGCGCGCCGGGCCGGACGTTCAGCCGTACCCAGATTTGCGAGCATGTGTGGAACTATCATTTCGATCCCGGGACGAACCTCGTGGATGTCTATGTGCAGCGGCTGCGCAAAAAATTGAGCAGCGATCCCGAGCGGCCGATCATCGAAACCGTCCGCGGGGTGGGCTACCGGATTTCTGCGGGGGAAGAGAAGGCATGAGCCCGAATTCCTTCAGGCTGAAGATTGCTTTGTTGGCGGGTTTGTTTACGGGGCTGCTGCTGGTGGGCTCGGGGGTGTTGCTGTGGCAGCTCACCTGCCGGATGGAACTCGCGCGCATTGACCGCGAGATCCGCACGCTGGGCGCGCCGCATCTTGAACGCGTGCTCGGCGGCGAGCATTGGGTGCGGTTCGAGAATGCACTGCGGTTTGTCGCCGGCACCAATGCCGCGCCGGCGTTCATCCTGTGGGTGCAGGATGGGGACCGGGTGCTGCATCAGTCGCCCAACTGGCCGGCCGGGGTCAAGGCGGAGGCCTTTCCGCCGCTCACCGCCTACGAGACGCCCAACGGCCCCAAGGCCGGTGAAGCATTGCCGCCGGCGCCGCGCCGCGGCGAGGAAATCTCTCCGCGCAATCCCGCGCTGCCGCGGAAAGCGCCGCAGTTTTATACGCAACACGACGGGGCGAAGACGTGGCGGATCGGGGTGATGGGCAACCCCTACATGACGATCATCCTCGGGGCGGACATCAACGAGTTCAACGCCGGCATGGCGCAGTTGCGGCGGACCTATTTGCTGGCCCTGCCGTTCGCGCTGCTGCTGGTGGGGCTCGGCGCGTGGTTCCTCGCGGCGCGCGCGCTGCGGCCCGTCACCGCGCTGACGCAGATGGCGGAGCGCGTCACCGCGCAGGGACTCGACCAGCGCATCCCCGCGATGACGCGCGACCAGGAGTTCAACCGGCTCATCACCGTGTTCAACGCGATGCTGAACCGGCTGGAGACCAGCTTCCAGCAAGCGACGCGGTTCAGCGCCGATGCCTCGCACGAATTGAAAACACCGCTGGCGCGGATGCAGGCCGAGCTGGAGCAGGCGGTGCAAGCGCCCGTCGCCGAGCTGCCGCCGCAGCAGGTCTATGGCAGCCTGCTGGAGGAAATCCACCGGTTGAAATCCATCGTGCAGAAACTGCTGCTCCTCTCGCTGGCCGATGCCGGGCGGCTGCAGCTCAAGCTGGAGCCGGCCAACCTCAGCGCGATGCTCGCCAATGTCGTAGAGGACAGCCAGGCGCTGGCCAGTGCGCTGACCATCGAGCAGGAGCTTGCACCCGACATCACGGTCAACGCCGATGCCGAGCTGCTGGAGCAGGCGCTGCAGAACCTCGCCAGCAACGCGATCAAATACAACCGTGAGGGCGGGGTCATCCGGTTTTCGCTCGCCCGCGACGGCGGGAAGGTTTGCCTGCGCGTGGCCAACACCGGCACCCCGATTCCCGATGCCGATCGCGAGCGGGTCTTCCAGCGCTTCCATCGCACCGATCCGGCGCGCAGCGGGAATGTGGAAGGTGTCGGCTTGGGGTTGAGCCTTGCCCGCGAGATCATCCGTGCCCACCACGGCGAACTGGCGCTCGAAAGCAGCGCTGCCGACCTCACCATCTTCTGTGTAACCTTGCCCGCCGCAGCCTGAAGAGTTGGCCCGGTCGTGGAACAGGGCAGGGAAGAACGTTCCGGATATGGCAAGCCAGCTGCGCAGCGGCCGCGGTTGGGTTCGCGGGACCGGAAGGCCCCGAGCAGGAAAGGCGGCGTGCTGGATCTGGGTTGGTGGCTTTGCTGTAGCGGCGGTCTGCGACCGCCGGCGGCGGCCACAGGCCGCCGCTACAGCGGTGCAGCAGGACATAGCCCTGTTATAACGAGGGACTCGGTTTAGGTGCTGCAGCGCGCTGCTTGTCGCGGGCGATGGTTTGCTTGTGATGGGCTTCGCGCGCGGGCTCCCGCTTGATGAACTGTTCCGGGGTGAGAAGCTCTTTCGTTATGGTTTGGCTGAGGCCTTGTTGTCGATGCAATAGAGGAACTTGTTCGAGCGCAGGAAGAGCTGGTTGCCGCTGATGGCGGGCGTGGCGTTGAAGTCGCTGTCATCGCCGGTGAAGGAGTTTTGCGCGACGACGGTCATCTTGGGCGTGGCGTCGAGCACGAACGTGCCCTTGCGGCGTGTCACGGCATAGAGGTGCTTTCCAATCAGAAGCGTGGAGGCGTAGACCGGCTTGCCGCCGCGGCCGGTGCTGGTGCTGCCGGGCAGCGGCTCTTTGGTCGCGACCTTGCCGGTCTGGGCTTCGAGGCAGGTGGCCACGCCGCGGTCGCTGACAAAGTAGAGGTGCTCGCCCTGCACGACGGGCGAGGGCACGTAGGAGGCGACCTCGCTCGACCAGAGGACGTGGGTCTTGGTCACATCGCCTTTCCCGCCGCCGCGCACCGCGACCGTGCCGGATTGCGGAAAGCCGCCGGTGACGAACAGCACGTCGTCGCTGGCGACCACGCTCGGCGAGACGTTGCCGCGGATGCCGGTCTGGGCAAACCAGCGCAGCTTGCCGGCGTCGGGATTGAAGCCCCACAGTTCGCCCGGCACCGCGACGACGAGATCGGTGCGTCCGCCGCCGCAGTCCACCAGCGCCGGCGTGCTGAAGCAGAGCTCCATGCTCGCCGACTCAGCCTTCCAGATTTCCTTGCCGGTGGCGGTATCGAGTGCGCGGAGCGAACGGCTCTCCTCGGCGGCGTTGACGATGACTGTGTTTTTATAGAGCAGCAAACTGGCGCCCGAGCCCCAGCGGCGGTTGCTTGATTGCTTGCCGACGTTGACCTGCCACAGCTGCTTGCCGGCGAAGTCGAAAGCGAGGACGCCGGTCTTGCCGAAGAACACATAGACGCGTTCGCCATCGGTGACGGGCGTGCTGCTGGCATAGCCGTGCTCGGTGATGAAGCCTTGAAAGGGATCTTCCGGCAGTTCGGCGGCGACGGATTTGTCCCAAAGAATATTTCCGGATTGCCGATCGATACAGAGCAGATGACGCTTGAGATCGGCCGGCTGGCCACCTGAGTTGTCGTCGCCGTAACCGGAGTAGCTCGTCACGAACACGCGGTCACCGCAGATGATCGGGCTGGAGGAACCGCGGCCGGGCAGCGCGGTTTTCCACTTCAGGTTCTTCGCGTTGCTCCAGGTGGTGGACACGTTCATATCGGTCGCGATGCCGCTGCCGTTCAGGCCGCGGAAGCGCGTCCAGTCGCCGGCGCTGGCGGTGAGTGTGGCGAGTCCGAGCGCCGCCAGAAATACGGCCAGAAGTTTATTCATGGTGACTATTTTCCTGAAATGGAAGGGATGCTGCGGGGAGTGTTCCAAGGATTGGAACGCGAACATGCTGGTTTTCCCAAGCATTGGAAAAGGGCCATATGAAAAGTTCCAATGATTGAAAAGCTCATGGTTGCCGTTCCCCGTCCAGGGAAAGTTCACAACACAAGGGGTATTCCCATAGGAAAAAGGCGGGCTTGCGCCTTGGGAGCGCAAACCCGCCGGTTATCAGAACTTTATTGCTGCTGCTGTTGCTGCGGGGGAGGGGGCGGAGGCGGATTACCGCCCTGGTCTTCCATCGGCGGGCGATGCATGTTGCCGCCCTGCGCGCCCTGGCCACCCGGAGGCAGCGGAGGCCGTTCGCCGTTGGGACCTTGCGGGGGCGGACCTTGGAACTGACCACCCTGATTTTGCTGATCGCCACCGCGGCGCATCCGCGGCGGGGGACCTTGCCGGTCGCCATTCTGTCCGCCCTGTGGCGGCGGGCCGCGGAACTGATCGCCCTGGCCCTGCTGATTGCCCTGGCCTTGTCCGCGGCGGCGCATCATGCCCGGCGGCGGACCTTGAACGTCACCGTTCTGTCCGCCCTGCTGCGGGCCTTGGAACTGGCCACCCTGTGCGCCCGGACCGCGCGGCGGACGGTCGCCCTGCGCGTGACCCATGTCGTTCGAGCCCATCGGCCGGCGGCGCATGAACGGCGGGGGACCTTGGCGGTCGCCACTCTGGCCACCCTGTGGCGGCGGGCCCATGTGCTGTCCACCCTGGCCTGCGGGACCTTGCTGGTCGCCGCCACGGCGGCGCATGAACGGCGGGGGACCTTGGCGGTCACCACCCTGACCACCCTGCGGCGGTGGTCCCATGTGTTGACCACCCTGGCCTCCGGGGCCCTGTTGGTTGCCGCCACGCCGCATCATCGGCGGCGGGCCTTGATGCTCGCCGCCTTGGCCACCTGGCGGCGGGCCCTGCAACTGGCCGCCTTGACCGCCTGGCGGCGGCGGGCGATTGCCCTGCGCATGTTCGGCGCTGTTCGTGCCGTGGTGCCGGCGACGCATACCCGGCGGCGGGCCTTGCTGGTTGTCGCCGTCGTTGCTGCCCATTTGCGGGCCGCCCTGATGGGGCGGGGGCGGCGGGGGCCGTTGACCTTGGCCACCACCGCGCTGTGCGGAGGCGGTCAGCGCCGCCAGCCCGAGCGTCAGTGCTACTGTTGCGAGTATTCTCTTCATGGTGTCGTTCCCTTTCTCTTATTTGGTCGCGAAATAGGTGTTGAGCAGTTTGTTGTATTCCGTCTGGAGTTTGGCGCGCTGCACATCGTTCAGCGCCCCTGCGGCGAGGAGCTTCTTGATTTCCATCATCCGATGGAAGTCACCCAGCAAGGCGCGTGCTGCCTGTCTGGGGAGGTTTTCATCGCCAAGTTTTTGGGCGATCTCGTTTTTCAGCGTCACATTCCCACCCAGGCGATAGACCGGCTTGGTGTTGCCGTCGGCGTCGTGTTTCTCGGCAAAGATGCACCGGCTGGCTTCATCCAGTTGTTGGCGCAGTTGCTGGGCTTCGTTGCGGGTGATCTTGCCATCGGATTTGAACGCCTGTTGTGTTGTCTCGATGGACTTTTGCTGGGTCTCCAGTTTGCTGACTTCGTCGGTCGTCAGGTAACCTTTCTTGATGCCCTCATCAATGCGCTGGGTTTGCCGGTTCTGGCGGGCATCGGTACGCTCGTTGGGGGTGTTGGCGCGATGGGTCTGACCAGCTTCCATGTTGGGGCGCGGGCGTGGTGGTGGCGGCGGATGTCCTCCTTTAGGTGCCGCAAAGGTCGGGCCGCTGCTGCAAACCACCGCCATCCCCACGGCGATCATCAGGCTTCTCTTCATGGCTTCGTTCCTTTTGTTTGTTGTTCTGCTCTCGCGTTCACGTGCGTAAGATGCGCCGGTCGCGTTAAGGTTTGATGTCGCTGCAAGCGGTATTTTGTAAAGGAAGTGTAAAAGTTGCGGCATTTCGCAGGGGGTGCCGCTAAGCTCCCGCGCAGGTCAGCCCATGCCAAAATCCGAAACAAAATCCGAGGCCGGCGCGGCGGCGCGCGTGCTGGTGATCGATGACGACCGCAAGCTCTGCCGCCTGATCCGCGACTACCTTGGCCCGATGGGTTACGCGGTCACCGCGGTGCACACCGGCCCCGACGGCGTCGCGCAGGCGGCGGCGCAGCCGTGGCACGCGGTGGTGCTCGACGTGATGCTGCCCGGGCTCGACGGCTTCGAGGTGCTCAAGCAGATCCGCCGGACGAGCGATGTGCCCGTGCTGATGCTGACCGCGCGCGGCGAGGAGGCCGACCGCATCGTCGGGCTGGAGATCGGCGCGGACGATTATCTCCCCAAGACCTTTTCGCCGCGCGAGCTGCTGGCGCGGTTGCGCGCGGTGACGCGCCGCACTACGCGCACGACGCGGCCCGAGGTGGCGGCACCGGACGAAATCGTCGTCGGCCAGCTGCGCGTCAACCTAGGCACGCGCACCGCGGTGCATGGTGCCGAAGCCCTCGTGCTGACGCCGGTCGAGTTCGACATGCTCGCCAGCCTCGCGCGCGCCGCCGGCCGCGTGAAGTCGCGCGACCAGTTGCTGGAGGAGATCCGCGAGCGCAGCTACGATGTCTTCGACCGTTCGATCGATGTCCACATCTCCGCGCTCCGCAAGAAACTCGGCGATGATCCGAAGGAGCCGCGCTTCATCCGCACCATCCGCTCCGCCGGCTACATGCTTATCAATCCTGACGCGGAGGAAACATGAGCCTGCGTTTCCCGCTTTCCGCGAAAATACTGCTCTGGTTTTTCCTGAACCTGCTGCTGCTGGGCGCGGCGTTCTATCTTTTTTTCCGCGTCCAATACCACATGGGTCTGGACGCGCTGCTGACCGGCCAGGCCGGCGAGCGCATCGAGGCGCTGAGCAACATCATCGGCGATGAGCTGCAGGCGGCCGCTGTCGAGGACCGCACCGAGGTGCTGCAATATTTTGGACAGAGTTATGGGCTGCAGCTCATGCTGGTCCGGCCCGACGGCGCACTGCTGGCCGGCGCCGCCTTGCCGGTGCCGCCCGCGGTCCGCGCGCGCCTGGCCGCCTTTGGCCCGCCGCCCATGCGGCCGCTCCAGCCGCCGCCCGCTGGCCGCGAGCGCAAGCTGCACCCGCTGCGCGACGGCGCTGCTGTCGAGCGCGACGAGGAGGGGCGCCAGCCGCCGCCCGAGGGCACACGCCGCTCACGCCCCAAATTCATGGTGCGCACCGCGGAGCCCGCCGGCTACTGGGTCGGCATCCGGCTGCCCATGTATGACCGCAATCATCCGGAGGCACAGCTGCAGACGCTGCTGCTGTTTTCGCCGACATTGAGCGGTGGGGGCTTGTTCATTGATTTCAAGCCGTGGCTGCTGGCCGGGTTCGGCGCGGTCCTGTTCTCGGTGTTGTTCTGGCTGCCGCTGATCCGCAGCATCACGCGTTCGATCAAGCAGCTCACCGCCGCCACGGGCCAGATTGCCGAAGGCCACTTCGAGGTGCGCGTGAGCGAGCGCCGCCGCGATGAGCTCGGACGGCTCGGCGCGGAGATCAACAGCATGGCGGCGCGGCTCGATGGCTTCGTGGCCGGCCAGAAACGTTTCTTGGGTGATGCGGCCCACGAGCTCTGCTCGCCGCTCGCGCGGATGCAGGTCGCGCTGGGCATCCTCGAACAGCGCGCCGGGGCCGCAGAGGCGGAGTATGTGGCCGATGTGCGCGAGGACGTGCAGGAGATGTCCAACCTGGTCAACGAGCTGCTCTCGTTCTCCAAGGCCAGCCTGCGCGAGAAGACGGTGCCCCTCCAGCGCGTGCCGCTTGCCGGACTCGCGCGCCGCGTCGCCGCGCGCGAGGCCGGCGCGGGCGACAAGGTCCAGGTGCAGATTGCCGATGAACTGGCGGCCATGGCGGAGCCGGATCTGCTGGCGCGTGCACTGGCGAACCTGGTGCGCAACGCGCTGCGCTATGCCGGCGACGCCGGCCCGGTGCTCATCACGGCGGAGCCGGTGGAGCAGGGGGTCGCGCTGCGGGTCAGCGACTCTGGCCCCGGCGTGCCGGCCGGAGCGCTGCAAAAGATTTTCGACCCCTTCTACCGCCTCGAGGCCTCGCGCAGCCGCGACACCGGCGGTGTCGGCCTCGGCCTCGCCATCGTCAAGACCTGCGTCGAGGCGTGCCAGGGGAGCGTGGCCGCGTCCAACCGCCAGCCCTCCGGCTTGCAGGTGGAAATCCGGCTGAAAGCCTGAGCCAAACCGGTTCTTTAATCCTCCCGTTCGGCGCCGCGTATCGGACTTGATTTGCAGCCGTCGGGAAAGTAGGCTCCGCCGCGTTCGCACGAAAACAGGAGAAACATAATGAGCCGAATCTATAATTTTTGCGCGGGTCCCGCGGCGCTGCCTTTGGAAGTCTTGGAAGAGGCGCAGCGCGACCTCGTGGACTACAAGGGCAGCGGCATGTCCGTCATGGAGATGAGCCACCGCGGCAAGGAATACGATGCGGTCCACTGCGAGGCGGTCGATAACATCCGCAAGCTGATGAAGCTGCCGGACAACTACGGCGTGATCTTCATGACCGGCGGCGCGACGGCGCAGTTCTCCCTCGTACCGATGAACCTGCTGCCGGAAGGCCAGAGTGCCGACTACACCAACACCGGCTCCTGGGGCGCCAAGGCCACGAAGGAAGCCAAGCAGTTCGGCAAGATCAACGTCATCGCCAACACGGAGAAAGACTTCCCCGTGCGCCTGCCGGAGGTGGCGTCGCTGAAGTTCACGCCCGGCGCGGCCTATGCCCACATCACGTCCAACGAGACGATCGCCGGCACGCAATGGAAGAGCTTCCCGCAGACCGAGGCACCGCTGGTGTGCGATATGTCCTCGGACATCCTTTCGCGCCCGCTGGACGTGTCGCAGTTCGGCTTGATCTACGCCGGCGCGCAGAAGAATCTCGGCCCGTCCGGCGTGACGCTCGTCGTCATCCGCAAGGATCTCGCCGAGAAGGTCAACGAGAAGTGCCCGGCGTTCTTCCGCTACAAGACGCACCTCGACGAGAACTCGCTGCACAACACCCCGCCGTGCTTCGCCATCTACATGCTCACGCTGTGCACGCGCTGGCTGCTCAAGCTCGGCGGCGTGGACGCCATCGCCAAGATCAACCGCGACAAGGCGGCGAAGATCTACACGGCGCTGGACGCCTCGGGCTTTTACAAGGCGACGGCGGTCAAGGAATTCCGGTCCGACATGAACATCACCTTCCGGCTGCCGACCGAGGCGCTGGAGGAGCAGTTCGTCAAGGAAGCCTCGGCCAAGGGCATGAAGCAGCTCAAGGGGCACCGCTCCGTCGGCGGCATCCGCGCCTCGATCTACAACGCCTTCCCGGTCGCCGGCGTCGATGCGCTGGTCGGGTTCATGAAGGAATTCGAGCAGAAGAACGGCTGATTTTGTGACGGGCGTGATGTTTTACGATTGACCCGGAGCGCCTAGCCATGCACCATGCGTCGCGTTCTTCGCAAGCGTCAATCGTCAATTGGCCATCTGCAATTTAATGTGCCTGTAGCTCAACTGGATAGAGCGTTGGCCTCCGAAGCCAAAGGTTGCTGGTTCAACTCCAGTCAGGCACACCAGAAAATCACGTGATTCAACGTAAACAAAACCATTGATAACATTGGTCTAAACGCATGTCGGTGGTTTTCGATCCCCTCGCTTTACAGTGATGGACGATGGCGTCCAAAACGGCACTTTTGGACACAAAAGTGGACACAAATCTGGACACAGATTTTTCCGCGTTTCTGCCGTCGAACGGACCTGCTGTGAGTCGTGATCGCCTCTCGCCCCCCTGGATGCCCTACCGGTCAGGTCCGAAGTTGATCCTTGGTCGTCAGCGCGAAGCACCCTGAGGAGTCTGGCGCAGTACTGAATGCAACCCCCGGAACAGCTCCTTCTCAGGTTTTGGAGCGTGGCGATCACCGGCGACTTGTGACGTGTGGACGGAAGGGTGGGGTTCGTTGTTCTTTCGGGACGCTCGCGCGCTCAGCCGCGCGGTCGCGCAGCCGTCCGTGCGGATGGCTACACAGCCGCCCGTGCGAGTGCTGCCATCATGCCGGTACGGGTCGGCCAATCGGCGTTTGCCTGGCTTGTTCGGGGAACGGGTCGCACGGCTGCGCGCAGGTGGCGTTGCGCGCAAACCGGAATGACAGGGTCGATTTTACTCAAGCGGGCACAGTAACGCGCACCCGCGAGCGGCACGCGCGCGAGCGCGCGTGCAATTTTCCAGTGCCTGGGCCAAGTCGGGAGCCAAGATCAACCTGCCCCCATAGCGAGTCTGCAGTTGGTTTGCTAGGCGGATGAGGCGCCGCTTCGGCAAGCCGATTTTTTGAGCGCGATTATGGGCGGTCCGAAACCCCGGGGTCCATCGGCGCCAGGCCGCGATGGTTCCCCATTTCAGGTGATGGACTCCAAGTGCATCGGACGGGGTTACGCCAGCCGCTATCGTGGCGATGAATGAGCGCTGAATTTTGTTTAGTTTGGGCAAGGATTGATCGCTTTCATGACTTGTATGGGCCATCGCAGAGGGCTCAGGCCACACAGTCCAAAGGGGGAGGTTGCACGCGTTGCGGGCTGCGCTGCAGGCTGTAGGCTATCTGTAGTTTGATGTTTAGCTTGGCGCCGGGCTTTTGACACTCCTCGCTCTTCATTTCGCCATACAAGGCGGAACAACAATCCCGGAAAATTTGTTCCGCTTTTTCTCGGCCCATGGTTCGGCGGGCTATGTTCAACGTCTTGACCCAGTAGCCCCACGCGAGTTTGGCGCGCTCGCCCGTCACGGCCATGGCAATCAGGATGGGATCGATATCCGGATCCACGATGTCACAATAATCCGTGATCTCCGGTGGCACGGCAGTCGCATAGTCAATCCTTTGACCCGTCAGATGGACAGTGCTCTTCTGACGATAGACTGACGGTTCGCCATGGCGGTTCTCTGACGGTTCGGGTCCGGCTACCGGACTATGTGAGGTCCGGCGATCGGACGACCCAACATCTGGCAGTTGGACTACCCCTGCTTCGCGAGGTTCTTCAATCGGTGTACCGGTTAGTCCGATACCCGGACTATCTGCGACGGGTGCGCTGAGGATAATCTGGTAGCGGTTCGAACGTCCATCACGTCGCTTATGCCCTCGGTGCTCAATGGTTATTTCGCCCATGAGCTTGATGCTCGGCAGCCGCATCGCCACGGTTGAACGGGCGAGACCGCAATCGTGAGCGAGTTGATTCAAGCCGGGCCAGCAGATGCCGTTTTTGTCAGCACGTGCCGCCAGCGCAAGCATGATCGCTCTGTCGGATCCCCGCGTCTTCGACCATTTAAGTACGAGGTTGGAATAATCGAAGCTCAAGGCTTTCTCCATGGGCCCGGCGGGGCATCGGAGTTTGGTTGCTGAAAAGCGAAGCATCACGTTTGCTGGCGTAAGGGTGGCCTTTGCGGCAGGTCCGGCAACAGGCACAGCAGTTGCCAAGCAAGTCAGACCGCAGCGGGATCAGGGCCGTCGGCGTGACGCGGCAACAGCGTGCGCAGTAGGCGGCGGCAGCGATCATGCCGCGCCTCGCTTTCTGTCCACAGTCGGCACCGCGGATTGGTGGGCATGGCTATCAGCACGCGGATTTATCGCATGGCTCGAAAAAGTGGTGGTATTTCCTAGGGAAACCACATGATTATCTTCATGGAATGTGGACATGCCAGCTGGCTTTTGGCGGGCGCGGCGTTTTGACGTGCGATAGGTCTCGGTTCGGCGCTTGGCGGCGCAGGATGTGCAGTAGCGTTTTCCGTGTAGGCGTGGTTGGCCACATTGAGCGCATTTCTTTACCGCCAGCGATGGCAATCCGACAGCGCGCCGATAACATTCCTCGACTTCCGGGTGGGCCGGAATGAGGTGTAGCTCAAAATAACGGCACTCAGTCGGTGTGTCATCCGCCATGCGACAGGTGGGCCGGGGGGAGCAGCAAGGAGTGCTCAAGTCGGCCTCAATCGGGCAGCCCAAGCATGTGCCGTTATTCTGATGATTCGCACAGAGCATCTTGGCGAGTTGTAGGGGTGTGGGCGGTTTCACTTCGCCGCCCTCCACGCAAGCCAGGCGATGAGGTCGGCTTCGCGGACGCGGGGTCGGCCGCCGGGGTACAAAGGCGAGGCCTTGAGCACCCCAGCCTTCAGCGCATTGTAAATACTTTGCCTCGACACTCCCGCAGTTCGGGCGACGCCGATGATCGAGAGGGTCCGGCCAGGGGCCGAGGACGCAGCTGCGGGTTGTTCGCCGCGCAAGGCCTGTAACGCTGCAGTACGTCGGTGTTCGTCGGCCGATTGAAAGGCGACGACCAAGGATTCGAGTGTAGGGTTCACAGGAACACCTCCCACCTTTTTTTGCAGAGGGCCGCCGCGATTTTCTCCTGAAGGTCACGAGGCGGATTGATGCGCCGTTGTTCGATCTTGGCGAAATAACTCTCCGGCACACCGACCTTCTCTGCGATGTCGGTTTGTCGCAATCCGCTCTGGAGCCTGGCTATCTTCAACCGAATATCTCTGTTCATTTGTTCCGTTTCTAGTTGCGGATTCTTGCCGCAACTATCCCTAAGCGCAGTTGGCAACTCAGGCAGAGAAAACAGAACGGCCCGGCACAAGGCCGGGCCGCATGAACAAAGGGCGAAAGCTGCTTAGTGGGCCTTACACGGCTTTACGAGTTGCCAACTTTCCCAAACTTTCGTGGCGAGGAGGTGATGTGCATGCTGGGGTCTCCAGCTGCGCTGGATTCGGTAAGGTGACGGTTCGCCGCAGTGTCTTTCCCGGTGGTTAGCGCCTCGATCTCCTCTGCATCAGTGAGATTGTCATTGTCTGCACCAGAAGAGGCACAGTTCATACTATCCTGTTCCTTGCTCTTTTTCCGGAGGCGCAACCAGGACAGGAGCGCTGGCCGTTGCTTACCCAGCTCCAAGGCCCGTTTTCGTAGACCTTCGCCCGTAATCTCTCCCCCGTACACCTTTACCGCTATTTTTTGAAAAGACATCGGTTTACCGTTGTCATCCTTGGTTTGGAGGGCATTTATCAGCTTGGTGTCCTCCTCTGATAGGTTCGCAAAATCGGGATTATTCATAAATTCTGGCGGAATAAGGATGCCTGATGTGGGTACTTGAATAGTCCTGTCGGATGATTTTACTCCAGCGGACTCTCTTTCGGTGCTGGAGTGTAATTGGGCTATCGATGCTGGAATGGCTTGCAGCAAGGCTTTCGTCTCGGGGGGGAAATCCACTTGTGCCGGTGGCATGGACTTCTCTGGGGCGAGTAGGCGATCTGCTTCTTCGAGAAAGGCGGTTCGCCGCGCGATGTCAGATTCGATTTCGGGGCTGTTTCGCAACAAGGAAGCATAGCGGCGGAGCAACTCCGGCTTGTGCTCCCACATGGCATGGGCAAGTTCTCGCTGTCGTGCGCGGCG
>CAIWHP010000109.1 GCA_903912445.1 uncultured Lentisphaerota bacterium | reverse complement strand
GCCGTAGCCGCTGCGGCAGACGATGATCGCTTTCGAGCGTGTCGCACCCGAACTTGGAGCGGCCAAGAGCCCTTAAGAAACGAGGCGACCAGGCCCGCTTCTGTAGGGGCAATCGGCTAAAATCAGCCTCCTTTCACTTCCCTGCAACGGAATCTCCCATGCAAGTTCGCGATCAGCTTTACATCAACGGTCTATGGACGACACCCAAGGGCGGCAAATCCATCGATGTGATCAACGCCTCGACCGAAGAGGTGATGGGGCGGATTCCGGAAGGTGTAGATGCCGACGTCGATGCCGCGGTCGCTGCCGCGCGCGCGGCCTTCGACGGGTGGGCGGCGACGCCTGCAGCCGAGCGCGCAGCCTACCTGCAAAAAATCCATGAAGGCTTGAAAGCGCGCATGGAGGAGATCGGCAAGCTGATCGCGGGCGAGGTGGGCATGCCGCTGAAACTCGCAACCATGATACAGGCGGGCTCGCCCACGGCCACTTTCGGCCTCTACGCAAAAATGCTGGGCAGCTTCGCTTTCGAAGAGAAGGTCGGCAATTCGCTGGTGCTGCGCGAGCCGGTGGGCGTGGTCGCGGCGATCACGCCCTGGAACTATCCGCTGCACCAGATCGCGGCCAAGGTCGCGCCGGCGCTCGCCGCCGGCTGCACCGTGGTGCTCAAGCCCTCGGAAGTCGCGCCGCTCAACGCTTTCGTGCTTGCGGAAATCATTCACGCCGCCGGCCTGCCCAAGGGCGTATTCAATCTGGTCACCGGCTACGGTCCCGTGGTGGGCGAAGCGATGGCGCGGCACGCGGAAGTGGACATGGTGTCCTTCACCGGCTCCACGCGCGCGGGCAAGCGTGTCTCGGAACTCGCCTCGGCCACGGTCAAGCGCGTGGCGCTGGAACTCGGCGGAAAATCGGCGGCGGTCGTGCTCGACGATGCCGACCTCGCGGCCGCGGTGAAGGGCACGATCAACGCCTGTTTCCTCAATTCCGGCCAGACCTGTTCGGCGCACACGCGCCTGCTGGTGCCCGAAAGCAAGTACGAGGAAGCGGCGAAAATCGCGGTCGAAGTCGCCAAAGCTTTCACCGTCGGCGATCCTTTCGGTGGCGCAGCCAAGCTCGGACCTCTAGTATCCGCGCTGCAGCGCGAGAGAGTGCTTGCTTACATCAAGAAGGGCATCGAGGGCGGAGCGGAGCTGCTCGCCGGCGGTCCTGAGGCGCCCGAGGGCCTGCCCAAGGGCTACTACGTCAAGCCCACCATCTTCGGCCGGGTCAAACCCGACGCGACCATCGCGCAGGAAGAAATCTTCGGGCCGGTGCTGTCCATCATCACCTACAAGGACGAGGACGAGGCGGTGAAAATCGCCAACAGCACGCCCTACGGTCTGGGCGGCGGCGTCTGGTCGAAAGACGAAGAGCACGCGAAGCAAGTGGCGAAGCGCATGCGCACCGGACAGGTGGACATCAATGGCGGACCGTTCAACCTGCAAGCACCCTTCGGCGGCTACAAGCAGTCGGGCAACGGGCGCGAGCTGGGCCGTTTCGGGCTGGAGGAATTCCTGGAGTACAAGTCCCTGCAACTCAAGCCCGAGGCGAAAACCTGATGACCATCAAGTACTACTGGGAAGATTTCAGCGCGGGCCAGGTGCGCGAGACCGGCGGTCACAGCCTCAGCGAAGAAGAGATCATCGAGTTCGCAAAAAAATACGATCCGCAACCCTTCCACATCGACAAGGAAAAGGCCAGTCTGTCCTTTTTCGGCGGGCTGATCGCGAGCGGCTGGCAGACCGCCGGCCTGTGCATGCGCATGCTGTGCGACCTCTACCTGCTCGAATCCGCCAGCCTGGGCTCGCCCGGCATAGACGAGCTGCGCTGGGTCAAGCCCGTGCGCCCGGGAGATACGCTGCGGCTGAAATCCACCGTGCTAGAAACGCGCGCCTCGACCAGCCGTCCGGACATGGGCACGGTGCGTTCGCGCTCCGAGGTCTACAATCAGCGCGGCGAACTGGTGATGCACATGTCGGGCGTCGGCATGTTCCGGCGCCGGACGCCGGGCGAGTGACCGGCGTATATCGATCTTGGTTTATTGATCTTGCTTGATCCCGGTCTGCTGATCGCGGCTGGCGCTCAGCGCTTGCCGCCGTAACCCACCAGGCCCATCAGCAGCCGCGCACAGCCGTAGGCGCTCCAGATGATGGCGCGCCGCCACAGCGGC
>CAIWHP010000108.1 GCA_903912445.1 uncultured Lentisphaerota bacterium | reverse complement strand
GAGCCGCAGTCCGCCTTCTACGCCTGCGACGTCCGCGGCATCGGCGAGTCGCAGCCCGACACCTGCGGAAAGAACCAGTTTCTGCAACCCTATGGCAGCGACTTCTTCTACAGCGCCCATGCCATCATGCTCGACCGGCCCTACCTCGGGCAGCGTACCTTCGATGTACTCCGGGTGTGCGACTTGCTCGCCGCGTACGGCCACAAGGAAATCCATCTCGTCGGGCGCGGCTGGGGCGCGCTCCCCGCGGCCTGCGCCGCGCTGCTCGCGGACAGCGTGACGCAGGTCACGCTCAAAAATGCGCCGACCTCCTACGGTGCCATCGCCGGGAGTGACGACTACAAATGGCCGCTGGCGCTGCTGCCGCCGGGCGTGCTGGAAAAATTCGACCTGCCCGACTGCTACCGCGCCCTCGCCGCCAAAAAGCTGACGCAGCTCGAGCCGTGGGGCCCGCTCGCCACGCCGGTTTGAGGCACAGCGCCCAGAACTTGTGGGGCTTTTCATGGCTTGAAAGCCTGCCTGGCCAGCCATGTTGGGTTATTTGAATTGTCCGCGTACCATGTCCCAAAACTGGCGCGGCGAGATGATTTTCAATGTGCCGGCACGTTTGAGTGCGAGCACTTCTTTGTCACCCGTGACGAGCACATCGGCTCCGCCATTGATTGCGGCGGAAACAATCGCGATATCCGCAGGATCCTTGAGTGGCACATCGGCCAAGGGCACGGAACGAGCCTCGATGGTGTCCTGCCCCAGCAGCCAGACCACTTCGGCTATGGCGTCCGCCGGGGCATGAAATTTATCGCGCAGC
This sequence comes from uncultured Lentisphaerota bacterium, assembly GCA_903912445.1. Lineage (GTDB taxonomy): Bacteria > Verrucomicrobiota > Kiritimatiellia > CAIQIC01 > CAIQIC01 > DP16D-bin41. Next base: position 10,218 of record CAIWHP010000108.1, on the reverse strand, counting down.
ACCCGGCGCAGTTCCTGCAGGAGCTCATCGGAGACGACGACGTTATGAAACTCAAAGGCGGTACGCAGCACATCGGCACACAACCCCCGCGCGGCCGTGGCGCTGGCCAGCACATTGGTATCGAGGAAGACCCTCATGAGACCTGCGCGAAAACATCTTCATCCGTCAGAAAACCACGGGCCTCAGCGAAGGGCATCAGCCGGCGGCGCACCGCTTCGAATTGCGACAGGCGCAGTTGCCGACGCAACGCTTCCCGCGCCACATCGCTCCGGCTGCGCCCATCCTGCCGGCTGGCCTTGGTCAACAGCCGGTCCAGTTCCGGATCCAAACGGATGCTAAGCGTAGAGGTTTTCATGTAGGACAATGTATGACAGCAGCCGTGGCCCGTCAAGCCGCGACAGCAAGCAAGCGCCAACATAAAGCTGGCGCAGCTCGAGCCGTGGGGCCCGCTCGCCGCGCCGGCCTGATGCCGCGCGCGGAACGCTTTTCCAAACCTTGGAACAGGAAACCGGTGCGTTTTCCAGACCTTGGGGAAAAGTCAGCAGGCACAGTTTTAAGCAACAACGGCGGCGTGACACGCCGCCCTCCAAGGGGGATGCCGCCAGCTCGTGTTTATGGCCAAGCCCTTCATCGCACACTAGTACAACTGTGCGATAGGGCTGGGCGCGCGCCGGCGCGGGTGGGCTTACTTGAGCTGCGCGGCGATGGAGGCGGCGACTTGCGCGGCCTGCGCGGCGATGCCTTTGGCACTGGCGTGGACGCCGTCGGGGCTGGAAAATTCGGGATGCTCCACGCACAGCGCGAAGAGATCGTCCACCGGGATGCCGGCCTTGGCGACCAGCTCCTGCGCGAGCCGGTTGCGCGCCTTGACGCGCTCGGTGCGCAGCGCGAGCTTGAGCTCCTTGCCCTCGCGCACCGGCGTGGTCGTGGCCCAGACGAGCCGCGCCTGCGGCGCCAGCTGCTTGAACAGGGCCAGCAGCTGCGGGAACGCGCGACCGTATTCCTCCTCGGTGTAGTCCCAGCCGTGCATGCCGTTGTTGAAGTGGATCACAGCGAATTTGTTCTGCCGCAACACGAGCGCGATTTCTTCCAGCAGCGCGCCGTCGCCGAGGCTCTTCGAGGTCGCCAGCCGCCCGACGTAGGCGCGGCCCTCCAGCTTGCGTTCGACTTCCTTGCCGTAGCCCCGCGTGATCGAATCGCCGATCAGCAGCACGCGCGGCAGGGCGTGCTCGGTCGAGTGCGGCATCCAGATGTCGCACCATTCGATCGCCTCGCGCTTCACCGCCGGCTCCGCCGCCTGCGCCGCGCCCGCCAACACCAACACGATGAGCCAGACTAATTTGTGCATGGGGACATCCCTTGTAGATCGGAACTACTTCACCTTGGCTCCGCTGGGAAACTCGCCGTCCACCGTGACGAGGACGAGCTTGTCGCCCTGGGAGGCGGCGAGCAGCATGCCCTGCGACTCGACGCCGCGGATCTTGGCGGGCTTGAGGTTGGCGACGACGACCACGGTCTTGCCGACGAGCTGTTCCGGCGTGTAGTGGAGCGCGATGCCGGCGACGATCTGCCGGCGCTCCTCGCCGACGAGCACCTCCAGCTTCAGCAGCTTGTCCGCGCCCTCGACCTTCGCGGCCGTGACGATCTGGGCCGTGCGCAGTTCGAGCTTGGCGAAGTGGGCGTAGTCGAGCAGCTCGACCCCCTGCGGAATGGTGGAGGGCGGAGGGTTGATGACGGCGGGAGGCACCTGAGGCTTGGAGCTGACCTCTGCTTTCTGACCTCCGACCTCTGTTTTCTCCTCAACTTTCTCCACGCGCGGGAACAGCGGGCCGCAGTCCTGGACCGGGGTGCCGGGCTTGAGCACGCCCCACGCGCGGAGCTCATCCAGCTTCGGCGTGGTATTGGTCTGGCCGAGCGAGCGCAGCACGGCGGCCATTTTCTCCGGCATCACCGGGAAGAGCAGGCCCGCGGCGACGCGCAGGGTTTCGGCGGCCGTGAAGAGCGTGGTCGCCAGCGGCGCCTTGTCGGCCTGCTTCGCGAGCGTCCACGGCTGCTTGAGCTCAAGGTAGCGGTTGATCGCCTTGACCGCGACGATGGCCGCGCCGACGCCCTCGTGCAGGCGCATCTCCGTGACGGAGCGCTCCAGCGTGGTGACCGCGGCCTGCACGGTATCCCACACGGTCTTCTCCTCGGGGCCGGCCAGCGCGTTCTCCGCGGGCGCGGGCAGCTGGCCCGCGAAGTAGCGCCCGATCATATTCGTGATGCGGTTGAGCAGGTTGCCGAGATCGTTGGCGAGGTCCGCGTTGAAGCGGCGCACGAAGCTGTCCTCGGTGAACGACGCATCCTGGCCCATCGCCATCTCCGCGATCAGGAAGTAGCGGAAGGCATCCACGCCAAAGCGCTCGGCCAGTTCCATCGGGTCGACCACGTTGCCGGCGGTCTTGGACATCTTGCTGCCGCTGGTGAGCCACCAGCCGTGCGCGAAGATCATCTCCGGCTGCGGCAGGCCCATCGCCTGCAGCATCGTCGGCCAATAGACGGTGTGCGTGGTCAGGATGTCCTTGCCGATCAGGTGCACGGAGCACGGCCACCATTTCTTGAAGGCGGCCTCGTCGGAGAGGTAGCCGACGGCGCTGATGTAGTTCACCAGCGCGTCGAACCAGACGTAGCAGACATAGTCGGCGTCGAACGGCAGCTCGATGCCCCACGCCAGCCGGCTCTTGGGGCGCGAGATGCACAGGTCGTTGAGCGGCTGGCGCAGGAAGCCCAGCGTCTCGTTGCGGCGGTAATCCGGCTGGATGAATTTCGGGTGTGCCTGGATGTAGTCCAGCAGCCACTGCTGATACTTGCCCATGCGGAAGAAATAATTCGCTTCTTTGATCTTCTCCACCGGCCGGCCGCAGTCCGGGCAATTGCCGGTCACGAGATCCTTCTCGGTGAAGAAGCGCTCGCACGGCACGCAGTACCAGCCGTCGTATTCGGCGCGATAGATCTCGCCGCGCTGGAAGAGGTCGGCCAGGATTTTCTGGACGACGACCTTGTGCCGCTCCTCGGTCGTGCGGATGAAATCGTCGTGCGTGATGCCGAGCTTCTGCCAGAGCTCCTGGAAACGCACCACCGTCCGGTCGGCCTGCTGCTGCGGCGTCAGCCCCGCGGCGGCCGCCGCCTTGGCGACCTTCTGCCCGTGCTCGTCGGTGCCGGTGAGGAAGAACGTCGGCACGTCGAGCAGCCGGTGGTACCGCGCGAGTACATCGGCCAGCACGGTCGTGTAGGCATGGCCCACGTGCGGCTGGTCGTTCACGTAGTAGATCGGCGTCGTGACGTAAAATTTATTCTGCATGTTTGGCCTCGGTTACGCGCGGATTATACCCGCAGGCGGCGATTTTCCAAGGCCGGTCAAACGGGCGCAGCAGCACCGGGCCGGTTCCAGACGGGATCGGCCCGACGGAAACCGCTTGCGCTTCCCGGTGGACGCCCTAAGAATGACGCCGTGAAATTTCTCGAACATGACGCGGCCAGGCAGGGCGCGCAGGAGCACGCACCGCTATGACGCCATGGGAACTGCTCGGCAAGGCTCTCGTCCCCGGCCAGGCCGGCGAACTGCGCCTCTATCGGCGGGGCGAGGAGTTCTCGATCCGCGCCGACGGGCAGGAGCTGATGAACAGCCGGATCCATGGCTCCGAGGAGGCGCTGGCGCAATTGGCGTGTGACCGGTTGTCGGGCCGGCCCATGCCGCGCGTGTTGATCGGCGGCCTCGGCATGGGATTCACGCTGGCGACAGCCTTGCAGGTGTTGCACAAGACGGCACGGGTGGATGTGGCGGAATTGGTGCCGGCCGTGGTGGAATGGAACCGCGGCCCCTTGGGCGGGCTGGCCGGCCGGCCGCTGGCCGACAAGCGCGTGGTGATCCACGTGGCCGATGTGGCCCGCCTGCTGCGGACGGAAAAGCAGGCGTTCGACGGGGTCCTGCTCGATGTGGACAATGGCCCCGAGGCGCTGACCCGGAAGAGCAACAACTGGCTGTATAGCCCGGCCGGCTTGCGGACCACTCATGATGCGTTGCGGCCCCGCGGTGTGCTGGCCGTGTGGTCGGCCGGCCCGCATCCGGTCTTCGAGCGCCGGCTTCATCAAGCGGGGTTCGCCGTGGAGAAATCGCTCGTCCGCGCCCGTGACGGCACCCGGGGCGGGCATCACATCATCTGGCTCGCCATCCGGTCCGCCTGAACGGCGCTTCCGTTTATCGGCTTGTGCTGGCCGTCCTGCCTCGCGAAACTAACGCCATGCAACTCCACGAATCCCGCAGAGCGAACCGGTGTCCTGCTCAACACAGTACTGCTTCCGGCTTGGTCCCGGCTGGCGCACACCCTGCTCACCCGCTGACGCTGCTGCTGGCCCTGGTCCTGGTATGCAGCGCAGCCGGAGCCGCCGAGCACCGCGTGACCGTCTATCCGGCGCCTGCCGGGGAACCGCTCAGCCGGGACTATCAAGTCTCCGTGGAGGGGCTGACCGTGCCGGTCTACATCGCCAAAGTCGGCCCGGCCGATGAACAACGGCGCTGGAAGGCCATGGACGACAAGAAGAACTCCGCTGATTTTTATGACCTGGCCGCCTTTGCCTCTTTTGACATGCGTGCTCCGGTGCAGGTGAGCGTGACCAGTCCGGCTGCCATCACCACGGCCCGGATATTGCCCAGCGCCCTGCAGCTGACTCCGCTGATCGCAGGCCGGACGCTTACCTTCACCGTGGCAAAACCCGGCAATCTGACCATCGAAATCAACGGTGAAACGATCCGCTCGCTCCACCTCTTCGCCAACCCGCCTGAAACCGATGCACCCCACCCCGGGACCCCGAATGTCATCTACTTCGGCCCGGGGGTGCATGAGATCAGCCGCTTGGTCGTGGGCGACAACCAGACGGTCTACCTCGCCGGCGGCGCCGTGGTGCGGGCCATCATCAAGCCGGACGAGCCTTTTCATATCAGCGGCTACAGCGGCCTGCGCACCTACACGCCCTCCATTGAACTCAAGGGCAAGAACATCAAACTCCGCGGCCGCGGCATCATCGACCAGGGCGGTTGCACCACCCATGCCCGCCATATGGTCTCCGTCCGCGGCTCCGACATCACCTTGGAAGGTGTCATCCTGCGCGACGCCAGCACATGGACCCTTCCCGTCCGGCAGTCGGACCGCATCGCGATCCGGAACCTCAAACTCCTCGGCTACCGGGCCAATTCCGACGGCATCGACATCTGCAACAGCCGCGATGTCACGGTCGAGGACTGCTTCATCCGGACGCTGGACGACCTCATCGTCATCAAGGCGGACAAGGGCCAGGGCGTGGTACAGCGCATCACAGCCCGGCGCTGCGTGCTGTGGAACCAGGTGGCGCACGCCTTGTCGGTCGGGGCGGAACTGCGCGAGAACGTGGACGATGTGCTGTTCACCGACTGCGACCTCATCCACGACACGGGCCGGGAATGGGCCTTGCGCGTTTATCACTGTGACGCGGCGACCGTCAGTAACGTGCGGTTTGAAAAGCTCCGGATCGAAGAGGCGCGGCGGTTGATCTCCGTGTGGATCGGGAAGGCGGTCTGGAGCCGGGACGCCGGCGCCGGCCATATCCGCGGCGTGAGCTTCACCGACATCTGCGCCACCACACGGACTCCGCGTGTAGAGCTGAAAGGTTTCGATGCTGGCCATGCCGTGGAGGAGATCACGTTCCGCAACGTACAGGTCAACGGCCAGCCGCTGAGGGCGTCAGCAGTCAGGACCAACGAGTTCGTTTCCCACGTGACCGTGACACCCTGACCAGGCCCAGCCAATCTGCGAGGGGACGGGCGGGCGCTCTGCCCTTGCGACCTTGGCAGTAGCTCGCGACCCCCAACCGGCAGCGGCCGGGAACGTGCCCTCATGCCACTCGAGGCAAAAGAGAAGACCGGCTGGTCCACTGGCCCCAGCCGGCTCCTGTTGTTCCTGATACGCATCCGCCCGCTGGCAAGGTGCGTCAAACACGCCGTCGCCGGCGTGTTCCTGACTACAGCGACTGCTTCGCGATGAAGTCGTAGCTGGTCTTCACGTAATCCCAGACCTCGCCTTTGCCGTTGTCCTGCTCGTAGATATACCACTCGACGCCCGCCGCTTTGCCCGCGGCGAAGACATCTTTCCACGGCACCTGGCCCTGGCCGAGCGGCATCAGCGTGTGCTTCTTGCCGTCGCCCTTGGCGCCCTTGGCCGGCTTGGCGGGGGCCGCTTCGTTGAGGACGTCCTTGGCGTGGACCACGGGGATGCGGCCCTTCAGGCTACGGATGTAGGCCGGGACGTCCACGCCGGCTGCGCAGGCCCAGGCGATGTCCAGCTCAGCGCACAGGTTCTCCGGCTTGGTCGAGTCCATGAGGATCTGGTGTTTCGTGCGCGGGTCGTTGGGGAATTTCTCGAATTCGTGGGCGTGGTTGTGGAACGAGAGCCGCATGCCGACGCCGCGGAGCTTCGCGCCGAGCTCGTCGAGCCGCTTGCAGCCCTTCAGCCACGACTCCAGATCCTTGGTGCAGTCCTTCATCATCCCGCCGGGTGCCACATCCTTGTTGCCCACGGTCTTCCAGAACGAAACCTGCTCGTCGAAATTCTTTTCAAAGGCTTCGATGCTCGTATGGCAGGCGATGCATTTGAGTCCCGCCTTGTCCAGCGCCGCTCGGATCTGGTCCGCGGGCAGGTTCGGCATCCCGCTCCACTGCACGTAGCGCCAGCCCATGTCATAGGCTTTCTTCAGCGTGCCTTCGAGGTCCTTCTTCGCGGCGTCGCGCACCGTATAGAGTTGCAACGCGATCCCGGCCTGCTGCGCGCCGCCGGCGCCGAATGCCATCCGGCTCGACAGCGCCAAGAGACCCAGCGCGCCCAAGGCTTCCCTGCGTGTCATTCCACCATTGTATACTCTCATGCGATGCTGCTCCTTCTATGGTTCAATCCATCATGCTTTCTGTTCTACGTCCGTGAAATTTCCCGGGCGCGCCGGCGCGGACCGCCCTGCCCCCGCCGCCCAATGGCCCCGCCCAAACAGGCCGCCATTCTTGGAAAGTGCGGCGGGAAAGCAAGCTCTAATCACCAGCCCGAGCCCGCGCGGCAGTGCCTGCCCCCGGCGGCCGCGCGCGCGACTGATCCGCAAGCCGGGCCGCTCTCCCCCAGCCTTCGGTTTCGCGATGGATACCGCGAAAAAAAAGCTTAGCACTCAGCGTCACTGCGCTGGGTATACATAGAGCACCTCTGCGCCATTGTCGCGGATTTCCACCGTTTTGCCATTACGCGCGTTGCTGATGACACACCGTGTCAGCATGGGTGCGCCTGGGTTTTCTGCGAGGCGCGAAAGCGGTCGCAGCCCGCCTTTCAACTCAATCTCCCGGGGTGGGCCACGCGGCAAGGTGTTCGGCGAAATCGGTGCCCGGGCCAAGGGGCCATCTTGATAGGCCTTATATTTAAACTGCAGGTGCGGCTTATCTGGGACCGTGACGTCTTCGATCAAGCCTGCCGAATCAAACCGGAATTCGTCCCCGTTACCCAACCGCAAAGTGCGCGAATTGGGATAAAAGCTGACCCCTTCCATCGTCGCAGGGAAATAGGGCTCCCGTCGCTGGAAATCAATTTCCGGAGTGGTAGCAAAGGCAATGTGGATATCTTGTGCCGGAGATGTGACGTAAAGCCGTTCGGGGATTTTAACCGTGCAGTTGACGCTGTTGTCAGAGGTTTTCACCCGGACGCTCCGCACGCGGCGACTGCTGAAATCCATGCGCAAGACTGGGAAATTAGGTGCTTTACGTCCGGTATCGGCATCGACGACAAAAAGCGGGCACTCGTGGTCGCCAAATATCGGATCCACCGCTCCGCGACTCATGGGCCGGAGGTGCCCATGGACTTCCGTCGCACGCGAAGGCACGTAGCCACCAGACATGGGATCGGCAACATCGCGGCTGAGAGGCCGAAGTTGGCTGCGCATTTCGTCCGGCGAAGCGGAACTGCGCGACTTGGATACTGCATCGGGGGGGCCGCGCGCGGAGGGGCCAAACGGGACCATATCAGCCGCCGGAAGATTGAGGGGGCGGGGTTGCTCATCAACTGCCGCTGTCCGAGAGGGTGCGTGGCCATCGGACACCGGATCGACCGCATCACGGCTGAGAGGCCGCAGCGGATTCTGTATATCGTCCGGGCGGGCAGCATCGCGCGACTTGAGCCCTGGTTCGGGAGGGCCGCGCGCGGAGGGGCCAAAAGGGATCAGGTCAGCCGCTGGATGATCGAGGGGGCGGGGTTGCCCGTCAACCGCCGCTATCCGAGAGGGTACGTGGCTCTCGGACACCGGATCGACAGCATCACGGCTGAGAGGCCGCAGCGGAGTGTGTATTTCGTCCGAACGGGCAGCATCGCGTGACTTGAGCCCTGGTTCGGGGGGGCCGCGCGCGGAGGGACCAAACGGAATCATACATTTCACATGACCATCGGCTGAGACTTCCGAAATCACTTGGCCCTTGCGCAACTCGGATCGATGATTTTCAGCCAGCGTGGTTATGGAATCTGCCATTCTCTCCTTGGTCTGGACATATCGGATAGCTGGCTTCAGGGACACCCCGCCCACGCAGTGTACCGTGACCAGCTTCTCCCCTTGGCGCCAAGTGTTCGTTGTGTATAGCGATGGAGTCTTGGTCGGAGTCGCTGTGTGACTGTCAAAACTGCAGTGCAGCAGCTCGCCGTCGATTGGCTGCTCAGTGTCATGAATCCATTCGGCTACAATCGCCAATTTCGCGAGTTCATGCAGCGCATGGAAGGCCGTAAACTTTTTGGCAAGCGCATCATAATTGGCTGTCAGTTGATCGGCAAAGGCCCGCGCACTGCGGCTCTGCACCCCGCCCGAGGACACCAGTCGTGCACCCAGCCCGGGATCAATCATGTCCTCTGTGTCGATAAACATGCGGTGATCAACGAACCGTATGCATCTGCGGTCCGCAGAAACCTCCACCATGGACTTGCCGCGCACATCATTCGTGGGGAACCGCCCCGTCGCCAGATTGGCCCAGAAGCGCGTCCAAACGGTTCCTTTGGATTTCTCCTCCATGGCCACACTCAATTCGGTATAGGTGCGGAATTTATCCAAGCCGGCGTGCAGGGGTTGCCGCGTGATATTGTCTTCACCTTGGCTGAGGCATTTCATCAGGCGATCACACTCAAACATCACCTGTCCAAAATGCGTGTCGTGTGTGCCCGCGAAATACTTCGCCAGCATCCAAGGGCCGCTCTTGTCATTGGGATTTTCATCCAGCGTCATGCCGGGGGATTCAAGCTCGAAGAAGGCCGCCTTCAGGGCGATCAACACGTCCTCAATCAAGAAAGGCCCGGCTTGGGCGCCGGTGGTGCCATACAACAGGAGCTGCCCCGTCTGCGGGTCAACACGCGCCCCTTCGAGCGTGCTCAGCTTGGCCAGCGACGCGGCCACGGCGGACCAGTCCGTCGCCCGCCGCGCCACGCCGCGGCTCGCCTCGCGTAAACTGCCAAAGACATCCGCCCCACCCCCCGCCCGCCGGGTGGTCGTAACGCCCGAACCGATGACTACCTGCACGGCGGGTTCATTGCTTGGACTTGTTGCCGGGACGGGAGGGCGCGTCACGGCCACGGCGCTGACGGGCGCTGCTGTCGGCTGCAGCGCGGGGGCGGGTTGTTGGGCGCGCACCTTATGCGCGCGCGCACCCTGGTGGCCGATGGCCAAGGCAAGAATGGTCAAAAAAATAGCTACAATGATACCGGCAAGAACGCGCGGTAAAATCCGCCCCGTGCTCGACTCCTGTTCCCATTCCTCTTCCTGGTCTTCCGAGTCCGACATATAAACACGTAAGGAGGTATAAACTCGCGCACGGACTCAATGCCGCTGCACGAGTTGCGCCATTTTTCGGAGGATGAATTCTCCTGTGATGTAAAAAATCAGCATCCTCTGCCGTGCTTTCTTCAGGATCTCCGCCTGCGCCGCGATGCGCCCCCGGACATCCTCCGGCGAAAACACACCGGAGAGCTCGGCCTTGCGCAGCAGCGTGACATAGTTGCTGATCACATTATACGCGCGCCCAAACTCCCGGGCCAGCACCATGCGCTCATAGTAGGATAAGGACGACTTTAATTTCAGTTCCCATTCATCCCGAACCTTCTTTTTGCGGATGAGTTCCCCATAGAATTCCCGCGCGGGATACAT
>CAIWHP010000107.1 GCA_903912445.1 uncultured Lentisphaerota bacterium | reverse complement strand
CGCGAACGGAGCAGGAGCTGTGCAAGGCGGCCGGCCAGGGCCGCCACTATGCTGTCGCCGCCGCAGGCGGGTGGGTGGACTGCATCCGGGAACGCCGCCCGGTGGTGCACAACGATTACGCGTCGCTGCCGCATCGCAAGGGGCTGCCGCCGGGCCACGCGCCCATCATCCGGGAACTGGTGGTGCCAGTGCTCCGCGGCGACCGGATCGCGGCCGTGTTGGGCGTGGGCAACAAGCCCAGCCTGTACGACGACGACGATGTCCAACTGGTCTCCGAACTGGCGGATCTGGCCTGGGATCTTGTCGAGCGCAAGCAGGTGCAAGAAGCCCTGCAGGCGAGCGAAACCGAGTTCCGCGCCATGTTCGAAACGGCCTCCATCGGAATGGCCCAGGCCGACCCGCGTACCCGGCGCTGGCTCCGGGTCAATCAGAAGATGTGCCTGATCACGGGCTATACCGCCGAGGAGATGCTCCAGCTGGAGGTGGGTAAAATCACGCACCCGGAGGATCGCCAGCAGGACCAGGAGGCTTTCCAGCGCGTCATCCGGGGCGAGACGCCGGCCTATCGCATGGAGAAGCGCTACCTGCGGAAAGACGGCACGGTGGCCTGGGTGAACGTCAACATGACCGTCATCCGGGACGCCGCCGGCCAGCCGCTGCGCACCCTGGCGGCCATCGAGGACATCACCGCGCGCAAGCAGGCCGACGAGCTGTTGCGCCAGAGCGAAACCCGCCTGCGGGCGATCACCGACTCGGCGCAGGATGCGATTGTGATGATGGATCCGGACGGCCGCATCTCTTTCTGGAACCCGGCCGCCGTGCAGATTTTCGGCTTCACGAGCGCGGAGGCCCTCGGCCAGGAGCTGCATGCCTTCCTCGTGCCCTCGCGCTATCACGCCGCCCACCAGGCCGCCTTCCCGTCCTTCCGGCAGACCGGCAAAGGCGCCGCCGTAGGGCACACGCTCGACCTGGAGGCCCGGCGCAAAGACGGCGGCGAAATCTCCGTGCAGTTGTCGCTTTCCGCCGTCCAGCTCGAAGGCCGCTGGCATGCGGTGGGGCTGATCCGCGACATCACCGCACGCAAGCGGGCCGAGGCCGTGCTGCGCTTGCAGGGCGCCGCGCTTGCGGCCGCCGCCAACGCCATCGTCATCACCAATGCCCAAGGCATCATCGAATGGGCCAACCCCGCCTGCAGCACCTTGAGCGGCTACACCGAGACGGAGCTGCTCGGCCAACCTATCGGCGCCCTGTTCAAGTCGGGCGCGCAGAGTGCGGCGTTCTACCAGCAGCTGTGGGACACGATTCTCGCCGGCCACGTCTGGCACGGCGAGCTGGTCAACCGGCGCAAGGACGGCACCCACTATACGGAGGACATGACCATCACGCCCTTGCGCGGGGCCCAGGACGAAAGCTGCCGCTTCATCGCCATCAAGCAGGACATCACCGGGCGGAAGGACCTCGAAGCGCAACTCTTGCGCAGCCAGCGGCTGGAGAGCATTGGCCGGCTGGCCGGCGGCATCGCCCACGATCTCAACAACATCCTGGCGCCCGTGCTGCTGGCGCCCCCGCTGCTGCGCGCGGCCATCAGCGATCCCGACACCCGCGAACTGGTGGACATGGTCGAAACCTCCACCCGGCGCGGCGCCGAGATCATCAAACAGCTGTTGACCTTCAGCCGCGGCGTCAAGGGCGAGCGCGCCCCGCTGCAGCTCGGCCTGGTGGTGCGCGAGATGTGCGCGATCATGCGCGAGACCTTCCCGAAAAACATCTCGATCTGGGCCGAGCTGCCCACCGGGATCCCGCTGGTCACGGGCGACACGACCCAGCTGCACCAGGTGCTGCTGAACCTGTGCGTCAACGCGCGCGACGCCATGCCCGACGGCGGCAAGCTGACCCTCAGCCTCGCCGCGGTCACCGTGGACACCGTGAGCGCGGCAACGAACCCCGCTGCGCTCCCCGGCCGCTACGTCGTCCTCGGCGTCGCCGACAGCGGCACCGGCATCGCGCCCGCACACCTGGACAAGATCTTCGACCCATTCTTCACCACCAAGCCCATCGGCAAGGGCAGCGGCCTGGGCCTTTCCACGACGCTCGGCATCGTCCGCAGCCACGCCGGGTTCATCGAAGTGCAGAGCGCGCCCGGCGCAGGCACCCAGTTCCGCGTCTTCCTGCCGGTCTCCGTCGCGGGCGCGACCAGCGGCGAGGCTCCGCCAACAGCGCCCCAGCCGCCGCCAGGCCATGGCGAGCTGGTGTTGGTCGTGGATGACGAGAAAGCGGTGCGGGACATGACCCGCCGGCTGCTGGAAAGCAATGGCTACCGCATGCTCGAGGCGGAGGACGGGGTCGAGGCCCTGCGCCTGGTGCAGGACAGGAGCCAGCCGCCCCAGGTGGTGCTGACCGATCTGCTCATGCCGCGCATGGATGGCCCGGCGCTCATCCGCGCCTTACGCCAGCTGGCCGTGCCCCTCAAGATTCTCGCCATGGGTGGCCTGCCGCCCTCCGAGGAATTGCAACAGCTGGGCCTGACGGAAGAGCTGTTTCTCAACAAACCGTTCGACGCCCCCACCCTGCTCAAGGCCTTGCACGCCGTTCTGGCCTGAGGCCCGGCCGGCCTGGGGAATGCTTTTGTCCAAGGCTTGGAAAAGTTTCCGTGAGTTTTTCCAAGCCTTGGAAAAACCACGGCAAGCGTCCGGTAAAAAAACCGCAGCTACACTTGCTTGAGCGCGGCCACCGGGGCGGCGCCGTTTTTCAAACGCCGCTTGCAGCTGCACACCACCCGGCACGCCCGCCGCCGCGCCGCCAGCCACAGCCGAAACCAGAGCGCGACAGCGCGGGGCCGCTACCTCGGCCGCACGCCGTGGCCGGCGACGATGTGGCCGAGGTCGAGGCGGGCGCCGTCCTGGCGGAACCCGCCCTCGAAGGGGTTCTCGGCCATGAACATGGGCGTGTCGAGATCCACGAAGCTGAACCCGCCCTGGCCGGCGGCGAAGTGGGCCGACATGGTCATGGCCAGGAGCGACTCGACCATGCCGCCGATCATCAGGCCGATCCCGGCCGTGCGGCAGATCGCGGCGATGTCGAGGGCCTCGACGACGCCGGCCTTCATCAGCTTGATGTTCACCACCTGGGCGGCCCGCTCGTGGGCGATGCGCAGCACCTGCGTCGCGCTCGAGGCCGTCTCATCGGCGGCCACCGGTGCGCCGCCCCAGCGCGCCAGCCGGTGCAGGCCGTCCCAGTCGTCGCCGGGGACGGGCTGCTCCAGCAGGGCCGGGCGGATGCCCCGGGCGCCCAGGGCGCCCATCAGCTCCAGGGCCTCAGCGGCGCTCATGCCGCCGTTGCCGTCGAGGATGAGCGGCGAGCCGGGGGCCACGGCGTGGATCGCCACCAGGCGCGCCAGGTCGAGCTGGAGATCGCCCGCGCCGATCTTCACCTTGAGCGCCGTGATCCCGCGGGCCAGGATCGCCAGGGCGGCGCTGCGGGCCTGCTCCACGCTGCCCGTGGTGATCGTCATATCGGTCTCCAGGCTGCTGCCCGCGCCGCCGAAGAAGGCGTAGAGCGGCAGCTGGACGCGCTTGGTGAGCGCGTCGAGGGTGGCCGTCTCGAGCGCGCAGCGGGCCGAGCCGGCGGCGCCGATGCGCGCGCGCAGGGCGGCGGCGAGGGGGCGCCACGCGCGTACGTCGGCGCCCACCACGGTAGACCGGACCAGCTCAAGGGCGGCGCGGGCGCTGGCCTGGGTCTCGCCGTTGAAGGCCGGGAACGGCGCGGCCTCGCCGTAGCCGCGGGTGCCGTCGGCCAGCTCGATGGTGACGAGCAGGCTGCGGGCCACAGCCTGCGCCCCGCCGGAGATGCCGAAGGGCGCGAACAGCGGGATGTCGAGGGGCTCGACGCCCAGCGCGCGGATCGTCGTCGGTGCAGTCATACGCTTCTTCCCGGAAATATTTGCGAGGGCTTTAGGCGGCTGCCCTACAAGGCGCTCCTCGGCCTGCTCCCGCCGCCCGCACACCCTTCGCGATCAGCCAAGAACTTTCCCTGGCAGGCCCACCGCGGACGCGCCGCGGCCCGGCCGCATCAAGACACTGAAAAACCACGGGCGCATTCTTGTGCGCCACCCCGCCAAGTCAAGCCGCATTCGGCTCCGTTGATGAGGGGGCTTGTTCATGGGTGCCCTTCAGATGTTCGCCCCGGTATCCTTGAACTCGCACGGTGCGGGGTTGGCGGGCAGCGGATGCGTTGATGGTTGCTGAGGGCTGAACCGCCCTAGCGACATCACCGCCTGACCCCGCAAGCTTTCGCGCGCCGTGATGCGCGCGAATTTCACCCCGTTGCGCTCGGCCGACTCACTGCATAATTTGTTCAGCTTTTCGGTCGTTGTCATGTTTTGCATCCTCCCTCGCTAATTGATTCCATCCCTTTGCATCGTTCACAGATCCGTCCCGGTTTTCTTGAGCACACCCGCCGGGGCCTGCTCCGCTGGCTGGCGGGCCAGCGATGTCATGAACCACTTCATGGGCGGCATGTTGGCACAGAGCAGCTGCTGTTTGGCGGCGGTCACCGGGAGGGGATGCACGGCGTCCGCGTAGCTGCCCATCTGCCGCAGCGCCAGGTTGAGCGCCGGCAGGGCTTGGTTCTCTTCCGGCTGCACAAACGTGCCCGGCTGCCACGGCCTTCCGCACCACCGATAGCTGTGCTGGAAAAACAACTGCACGGCGTATCCGTCCAGCTCCTGTTCCTCAAGGAGCGCAAAGAAGGCGGGCTCCTTGATCAGCGTGCTCAGCATGGGCGTGTAATTGTTCGGGTACAGCAGCAGCCCGCCAGCACGGCCCACATAGGCCACCTCGCCACCACAGCCGGCATGGACCAAGGCACGGATCTGCAGCCAGCCCTCGAAAAGGAGTTCATCCGTCACCGGTTTTCTGGGGGTCAGGTAGAGGCAGGCCACGGGAAAACAACCGACCACATGGGTGTCTTCGGCTGAAATGAGAATGCAATCCATAAGCTCCTCCTTGTTTCAGGCCCTCGCCCCCAGCAGGGTGAAGCACTCGTCCCGCCGTTGCCGCGCCAGCTGGAGGTCGCCGGTGCGGAGCGAGGTCCGCACCCGCTGCTTGGTATAGCCGGGCCGGTGGAGGGTGTAGTGGATGAACCACGTGCCGTGGTTGTTCCACAGGTGGTGTTCCGGGTTCGCCGGATTCAACCGGATGCTGATCTGCGTGCTCATGCGCCGTTTCCTTTCCCGACGCATCAGGCTGTGGCGAAAATAAAACAGGCCATCCTGCATCAGGATGGCCTGCTCGCCCGGGATTTTTGTTTCGGAGGTTCAGCCTCCGCACATCTCCTGAAGGTCACCGACCTTCAGGAAGCCACCGTGGGATCCCGTCCCCGGTTGGCAGAGCCCGCGCTACCGCGGGCTCACTCCTGATGCGCGCCTATTCAACCACGGGCCTCCGGGGTTGGCAAACGCTTTGTGTGTCATAAAGCCAGGCCCCCCGCGCCCGTTGCTAACCTGCGCCCGGCGCACAGCAAGACCGCCGCCGTGCAGCCGGGCGTTTGATTTCAGGTGCGTGCTAGCCAAGAATGGCTTCCTTGGCCGCCTTCGCCACGCGGAACTTCACGACCTGCTTGGCCGGGATTTGGATGGCCGCGCCGGTCGTCGGATTGCGGCCCACACGCGCCACGCGCTGCACGAGCACCAGCTTGCCAAGGCCCGGCACCACGCAAGCGTTTTGCGCCTCCCGGCAGGCGAGCGCGGCGAGCTCTTCCAAGAACTGCACGGCCTGCTTCTTCGGTATCCCCAGCTTGCCCGCCAACGCGGACTGCACTTGCGACTTGGTCATGGCCATATCCGTATCCTCCTGCTCACTTTTTATTCTACCGGCCGCCACCAGTGCTCCTGTGGCGCTGGCTTCCACCCCGCACCGGGCAGGGAGCGTCCGGCTGTATTCCACTGCGGACGTTTACCGCATGTGCGTGACATAGCCCGGCAGCGGGCTGGCCGTAAAGCGCCCATTTTACTCGTATATGAGCAGACCGTGCCCGGTGCAGGGCTCCAGACCGGCGGCCAGCTGCAAGCCGGGGACTACTCCTAAATGAGTAAAAACAGGGCTTTGCCCGGGCGGCGGACTGTGGCTCCATGTGTGCAGTCATGGCAGTTCAAT
>CAIWHP010000106.1 GCA_903912445.1 uncultured Lentisphaerota bacterium | reverse complement strand
TACACAAGCAGGCCGACGTGCATACGCTCCTGCGCCTGCCCACGGGGATCTTCTACGCCCAGGGCGTCAAGGCCAACGTCCTGTTCTTCGAGCGCAAGCCGGCCAACGAGAAGGCGTGGACCGACAAGCTGTGGATCTACGACCTGCGGACCAACCAGCACTTTACCTTGAAGGAGCGCCCGCTCCAGCGCGCCGACCTGGACGATTTCGTCGTCAGCTACAACCCCAAGAACCGCCACCAGCGGAAGGAGACCGACCACTTCAAGGCGTTCGCCTACGCCGACCTGCTCAAGCGCGACAAGGTCAACCTGGACATCTTCTGGCTCAAGGACGACGCCCTGGAAGACTCCGCCAACCTCCCCGCCCCCGAGATCATCGCGCAAGAGATCACCGACGACCTCGAAGCCGCCCTGGAGCAGTTCGCCGAAATCGCCGCGGACCTCAAGTCCCCGAAGAAGTAGATGCACCCCACCCTTCCATGGCACCGCGCCGGCCGCAACGGTGGATGGATTCCGCGCTATGACCGCATTGAATGATTGTGAGCAACATGAAAACCAAGGATAGCGCCCCTATACGGCTGCACTCGTTCATCATGCAAGTTGTGGATGCCTGGAACAAGGACCGAGCCGACGATCCGAAGGCCATGCCGTCGGCAGCCCGCGTGACGAAAACGATCTGGGATGCAGAAGAAACCAGCCGGATGGCCAGCGTGCGGGACAGCGCCAACAGCCTGACCATCGCCGATGTCCTCGAAGCTCAAGCCAAGGAATACTTCGGTGGGCACCACTGGCAGGAGATGGAAGACTACATCAACCGCCTCTCCCCAGAGGATGCTGCTGGGCGCGGTCTACGCGGCCGGCGGCGGACTCGCGCTCCGCGCGGCCATGACCGAGAAGGCATGGCTGGAACAGTCCGGCGCAAGCGCCATGCTGGCAAGGGCAACCCGGCCCCCACCCTAGCCTGCCACGACGGGCTCATTTCAAAATATAACGGGGCCATGGCAGCAACGGCAGACGCCGGTATGAGGCGGACGCGCGCCGCCACCGATGGCGGCGCACCAGGGCTCTCTGCGCATCGCGCGCAGCTGGGCACCGGCTGACCGTGAACCCGCCCGCGCGGTGCGCCACCGGTTCGCCATCGAAACCCACTGTGGCGCCCGTCCTCATGCAGTCGGCGGCCATCCTCGCTGGATTAGAATTTTCATTCATGCTAAATTTCGCCGGAGAATTTAGAGACCACATATGAAAATGACCCGCTCCCTCCGTTCCCTCCTGGCCGCGAGTCTGGGCCTCGGATTGGCCCTCGCGCGCGCGGACGTAGCGCTGCCGGCCCTGCTTTCCAACCACGCGGTGCTCCAGAAATCGGACCACACCCGGGTCTGGGGCAAGGCCGCGGCGGGGGAAGAGGTGACCGTCACGCTGGGCGGTGTCCGCGCGCAAACGGTCGCCGGCAGCGACGGCAAGTGGCAGGTGAGCCTGGACCTCAGCCGGATCGGCGCCGGTCCGTTTGAACTCATCGTGGCAGGCGCCAACCGGCTGGTCGTGACCGATGTCCTGGTCGGCGAAATCTGGGTCTGTTCCGGACAGTCGAACATGGCCTTCGGGCTGGCCCGCGCCGCGGAAGCCGCAGCGGAAATCCCGCAGTCGGCCAATCCCCAGCTCCGCCAGTTCCGGGTGGCGAATGTCGGGACCGCGTCGCCTGCGGACGATTGCAAGGGCGCGTGGATTTCTGCCCGGCCGGACGCCGCGCAGGAATTTACCGCGGTGGGATACTTTTTCGGCAAGCGGCTGCAGCAAAAGCTTGAGCAGCCCGTGGGCCTGATCCTGGCGGCCTGGGCGGGCACCTCCGCCCTTTCCTGGTTGCCGCCGGCCGCCTTCGCTGGCGCGCCCGAGTGGCAGAGCAAACAGGCCAGCGTGCAGCAACGCGTGGACGATTATCCCGTGTTGAAGGAAAAATATCTCCCCGCGTACCGCGAATGGGAAAGGCAATATCAGCGCATGGACCACCCGTTAGACCCGGACCTCTATGCGGCGCCCGGCGTCCGGCTCGACGATTGGAAAAAGGTGACGCTGCCCAACACGTTGAAGGCGGAGGGGCTCCCCGACGCGGGGGCGGTGTGGTTCCGCAAGAACTTCACGCTGCCACCCGGCCGGCGGGACAATGCCATGTTCCAGCTGGGCGCGGTGCGGGACTTCAATGTGCTCTATCTCAACGGGAAAAGAATCGACGCGACGACGGTCGAAAGCATGAAGGGCGGGTTCGATGTCCGCTATACCCTCCCGAAAGGCGCGCTGGTCGCGGGGGAAAACACGGCCGCCGTCCGGCTCTTCACGCCCAGCGAAAAGGCCGCGCTGCCCTCCACCCTGTTTGTCGGCGTCGGCTCAGCCCGGCTGTCGCTCAATGGCCCATGGCTGGCCAAGGTGGAGTTCGAGTTCCCGGCCTTGACCGACGCTGCACGGAAGGCGCTCCCGACCATCCCGCCCAACCCCGGCACGCATAGCGTACCCGGACGTATTTTCAACGGCATGATCCACCCCTTGATGGCGGCCACCATCAAGGGCGTCATCTGGTATCAAGGCGAGCAGGACAGCGGTCAACCCGCCACCTATTGGAAAATGTTCGAGGCCCTCATCCGCGGCTGGCGCGCGGGCTGGGGTTGCGAATTCCCGTTCTACTCCTGCCAGCTGCCCAACTATGGCGCGAAGACGGACAAGCCGGAGAACAGCCTGTGGGCGCAACTGCGGGAGGCGCAAGCGCAGGCGCTGACGCTCCCCCACACGGGACAGGCGGTGTTGATCGACCTGGGCGAAGAGGACGTGCATCCCATCTATAAAAAGGAAGTCGGCGAGCGGCTCGCACGGCTCGCCTTGGCCCGCACCTATCAACAGACCGTGGTGGATTCCGGCCCGCGCTTCAAGGCGTTGCACATCGCGGAGGGCAAAGCGCGGCTCACGTTCACCCACGCCGACGGCGGCCTTGTGGCCAAGCCCCTGCCCGCCCACTATCAGCCCACCAGCATGTCGCCGGCGCTCAAGCCGCTCGTGCGGCACAGTCCGGACGGCGAGCTCGAAGGGTTTGCCCTCTGCGGTGCGGACAAGAAATGGGTATGGGCCACCGCCAAAATCGAGGGGGAAGCGGTGGTGGTTTGGTCGCCCTCTGTACCCCAGCCGGTCGCCGTGCGCTATGCGTGGGCCAACAATCCCACGTGCAACCTCTACAATGGCGCGGGCCTGCCCGCCGCGCCGTTTCAATCAGGAAATTAGCAAGCCGGTCAGCCGGGCCTCACCGGATGCCACTCTGGCGTCAGCCGCACGACCTGCGCCCACTTCAGCGTTGGAAAATCGACCAGCCTGATTATAATCGCGCCATGCTCGCGCTGGAATCCATTGCGGCGTTAGTGACGATCCTTGGCGGGGTTGCGGCCCTGCTGGTCTGGACGTTCGGGCGTGTGGCCACCTTCAGGCAGGAGAACGAGCAGCTGCGCGCGCAGCTGGCGGCCATCCAGACGGCGCCCCGGCAGCCGCCGGGCTGCGACTACTTGGAGGACAGCGATGGCGCGCCGATCTGCATCCACTGCTTCAGCACCGTCCAGCACCGTTGGAAATTGATCAAGGAAAATGGCCGGCAGCGGTGCCCGGTTTGTGGCAAAGTCACGACGCACTAGTCGCGCCGCAGCAGCCCGATCAGCGGATAAAGTAGATCAGCTTCTGCGCTTTGTTCTCGCGCTCGATGTCGAAGACCAGCGCGGTGACCCGGTTCTGAAGAAACTCGCCAATGAAATACTCCGCGCGCTTCTGGCTCGTCATGTTCATGGAGTTGACCTTGCGGACGACGTCGCCTTCCTGCAGGCCGGCGGCGCTGAAGAACTCCTTCTCGCCTTCCATGTGCAGCTTGTAGCCGGAAATATGTTTCTCAGGGGTATAGGCGGGCTGCATCGAGTCGAAAAGCTGCAGGACGCGCTCGGGATCCTTGCGCAGCTCCTCGTAGTATTGCATCAGCGCTTCGCGGCTCAAGACCCAACGGTCCTGGGCGATGCGCTTGCCGAAGCGGCTGGTGGAGAGCACCACCTCGGTCGTGTTCGTGGCCGCCGCCGGCGCCGCGGAGGCGGCGAAGGTGTCGATGAAGCTCAATCGCAGCTCCTCCTCCTTGCCGCCGACGTTGACCAGCACACGATCCGCAAAAATCTTCAGCAGGGTCAGGCCCTCGACGGCCTCGCCTTCGCGGAGCAGGTACTCGCCGTTCTTTTGCAGGTCATCGATCACGGCGCGGCGGCTGGTGGCGCCATCCTCGCTGGCGGTGAACGTGCCGGCCAGGCGGAAGCGTTGCAGCGGCGCGGTCACCACGGTGACGCCGCCCTTGCCCTTGGCGCGGCGCAAGACGTTCCAGTCGTCGGCAGCGGGTGCCACGGCGGGAGGCCACGCTAAGGAACCGCCCCCCTGCGCGACGCCCCGCGCGCCCGGCGCCGGAGCGTGGCCGGCGAAATACTCGTTGATGACTTTCAGCGTGAAGGATTTCTTTACCAGCGGCCAGGACCACAGCAGCCAGGCCATGGCGAGCGCGGCCACGCCCACCCATACGGCGGCGGCCAAGCCGCGCACCCAGCGCTCTTGAATTTCGGGCGTCATGCTATCCGTCACGTCCGCCATGGTTGCCGTACGATCCGTCAAAAAAGCCGTGGTTGCGGGCTGTAAGCCGGATTTTGTAATCGACGGTCATTTATCTACGCGATCAACCCGAAGCTTACCCCGCTTGCGCGGGACTGCGGCGGGCCACCGCTCGCTTCCTATTTGATCTTGCTCCGGACGGGGCTTGCCCTGCCCCCGCTGTTGCCAGCGGGGCGGTGGTCTCTTACACCACCTTTTCACCCTTACCCTGCTTCCGCTTGCGCGGGGCGGGGCGGTATATTCTCTGTGGCGCTTTCCGTACCCTTCGATCTGGCAAAGGGCCTCCCGGGTTATCCCCGAGACATCCTGCCCTGCGGAGTCCGGACTTTCCTCCCTCCCCCCGACTTGCATCGGAGAGACAGCGACCGTCCGCCCGCAACCACGGCGCGGGGAGTATAGCCGCTCAGGTGCTGGCGTACAACATGCGCCCGCAATAATTACAGGTGGTGATCGCCGCGCCGCGCCGCGCGTCGTGAACGACGCTCGGCGGGAGGGTCATGTGGCAGCCGCCACAGCAGCTCTTTTCGACCGGCACCATCGCAAAGTTGCCGGTCTTCTGCAAAATCCGGTCGTAGCGCGCGAGCCACGCGGCATCCACGCCGGTGGCAATCTCGTTCCGCTCGGCGCGCATCAGTTCCAGTTCCTTCTCGATGTTGCCGACGCGCTGCTCCAAGATCTTGAACTCGGCCAGCACCTGCTTTTCTTCGGCCTGGAAATCCTGCTGGTGCTCGCCCTGTGTCTTCTGCAGCGCCTCCATCCGCTCCATCTCGACAATTTCCTTGTCCTCGTAGGCGCGGATGTGTTTCTGGACGTTGGCGATCTCGTGCTCAAGCGCACGATATTCCTCGTTTTTCTTCGCCTGGAGCTGCTGATCGCGGTATTTCTTGATCAGGTCCTTCTTCCCGTCAATCTCGACCTCGAGGTTCTTGAGGGTGGCGGTGTGCTTCAGGATCAACTCCTGCGAGGCCTTGAGCGATTCGCGGTGGGCCTGCAGGCGCGACTCGATCAGCTGCTTGCGCGCGGGGACATCCCACTGCTCGCGCATGAGCTGCAATATTTTCCGGTCGCGGTCCTGAAGCGTCAACATTTTCTCGATGAGCGGTGACACGTGCATATTCCTTTCGAAAAGAGCGCGGCGCACTTTATTCCTTACGGACCGATTCGTCAACGCAGGAACGCAGCCAGGTTGAGCCGCCGTCTGGTTGAGCTGCCTGTTCATCTTCTGGAACGTCGCGCGCTACGCCCACCCGCGCAGCTGAGGGAGGGGCCTACCCCGCCCCGGGAAACCCGTCCGCCGCGCCGCGACTTTACTTGCCCGGGGCAGCATTGCTATCCTGCCGCCGGCCGCAAACCGAAGGACAGGCATGCACCAGAAATTACTGTGGTATGGATGCGCGTGGCTGCTGTGCGCCGCCTGCGCCCCCGGCCGGGCCGGCGAGCCGGCGATCGCCGTCGCCAACCTGGAACAGATCTTCAAGGAGCATCAGCAGCTCAAACAAATCATTGCACAGCTCAACGCGCAAACCGCCCAGCAGGCCGCGGAGCGCAAGCGGATGGTGGACGATCTCGACACGCGCCAGGCAGAGCTGCGGCAGCTCAACCTCGACGCCCTGAAGGCGGACCTGACGGAGACCGAGCGGGCCCAGCGCCGCGAACAGGCCGAAGCCAGGCTGCACGACTTCCGCGTCATCGAAGCCCGCATCCTGCGGGCCGACGAAGCCAACCGCCGGCAACTGGCCACGCGGTTACAGGAGTTGCGGCAGCAATATTTCACCGAGATCCAGGCGCAGGTCCGGGCGTACGCCGCCGAACACCACCATGCGCTGGTCCTCGACAGCGCGTCCCTGGCGGCGCAAACCGGTGCGGGCGGCGTGCTCTATGCCGGCGCGCAAATCGACATCACCGGGGCCGTCATCGCCCGCGTAAACCAGCCCCGGCCGGCGGCCGCCACCAACGCCCCCGCCGGGCCGCAAAAATAGCGCCTCTGCTGCAGCCTTGTCGGGGTACTTTTCCAACCCTTGGAAACGCCGGCGGTGAGTTTTTCCAAGGCTTGGAGAAAACAACGCTTCCCTTTTCCCAAGGAACCCTCCAGCACGCCCCCCACCCGCTATCGCCGCAGCCCAGGCGGTGCGCTTGCCGCGAATTCCGTGGCGGGGCCCTTCACTCCTGCGCTTCGAGGAGGATGGCGATGCCGTCGTGATCGCCGGTGGTCAGGGCGGGGGCGTCAAGCAACGTGTTATAGAGCGGGACAAAGCCGGCGCGCTTGAAGCTGGTTTTCCAGTCTAGACGCTGCGCGAGCGCATCGCGGGCCTGGTTGAACGACACGAATTCGTGCTTCAACCTTGTGAGCGGATCGATCCTCTCGCGGCTGAAGGCGGCGGTGAAAACATACGCGCCGTTGCAGGCCACCGGGCCGAAGATGCGCCCGTGGTTATTGTTCAGCTCGAACGGTTCGTCGGCAAAGGCGGTGGATTTCCCGTCGCCAAACTGTCCGCAGCGCACGCCGCCGATCAAGGCGGCGTAGCCATGGCTATGGCCAAAACGCTGCGGAAACCCCGCTTTCGACATGGCCTGCAGCAGGCGGTTCGTCGCCCCGGCGGCGGACGTGGCGGCGCGGTCGACAAGGATGAGATTGATCGGCTCCCGGAGATTTTTTCCGTGATAGATCTCGTTGAGCCAGCGCGCGGGCGCGTCGTCGGGCGCGAGCATCCATTTGCCGATGGATGGCAGGCCGGCCGGACAGACTTCATCGGCGGAAGAAAGCCGCTCCTCCGCCTCAGCCCCGACGACCACGCCTTGATTACGCATGCAGCCACAGGCGGCGAGGGCCAGCATCATACCGAGCAGCTGGAAATTCGGTTTCATAGGGCTTCCGGCACCACCTGCTTGCATTCGCCATTGACACGGACTTTCACAGGACGCTGGCTGGCGGAGGCCACGCGCCACTGCGTTACCTTGCCGTCCCGCCACGTCATATCCACCACGCAACCGCCGCGCGCGCGCAGGCCCTGCACCGCGCCGCTCGGCCACGCTGCGGGCAGTGCGGGCAACAGGATGATTTCGCCGCTGTGAGATTGGAGCAACATCTCGGCGATACCGGCGGTGCCGCCAAAGTTGCCGTCGATCTGGAACGGCGGACAGACGTCGAGCAGGTTGGGATGCGTGGATTTCGCGAGCAGCTCAGCCAGCAGCGTGTGGGCGTGGTCGCCATCGCGCAGGCGCGCCCAGAAGTTGATCTTCCACGCCTTGCTCCAGCCCGTGCCGCCATCGCCGCGCAGCTCAAGCGAGCGCTTGGCCGCGGCAAACAGGGCCGGCGTTTCCGGCGTAATCTGGCTGCCGGGATGCAGACCGTAGAGATGCGAGACGTGCCGATGTTTCGGATCAGCCTCCGTGAACTCTTCCTGCCACTCCAGCAACTGACCCTTCGAGCCGATCTGATAGGGGCGCAGCTTGGCGAGCGCGGCTTTGAGCGTCGCGCGAAATTCGGCGTCAGCATCGAGGAGCTCGGCGCTGCGCAGCGTGTCGGCGAACAACTGGCGGATGATGGCCATGTCCATCGCACCGCCAGCACAGACGCTCGCCCGCTCCTTTTTGCCGCTGGCATCGGCATAGGTGAAAGCATTCTCCGGTGACGTGCTGACGGGTGTGACCAACTGGCCTTTGGCATCCATGACGAGCCAGTCGAGATAGAACTCACTCGCGCCCTTGAGCAGCGGGTAGACCTCGCTGGCCAGAAGCGCGCGGTTGCCGCCAAAGGCAAAATGCTCATAAAGATTCTGGCAGAGCCAGGCACCGCCCATGGGCCAATAGGAACACACGGCGGCGTTGTCCACCGGCTGCGCGTCGCGCCACAACGTCGTGTTGTGATGCGCCACCCAGCCGCGCCGGCCGTACATGTCGTGCGCCACGCGGCGGCCATCGACGGCCAGCTCGCGGATCATCCGCACCAGCGGCTCGGCACATTCGGACAGGTTGCACACCTCGGCCGGCCAGTAGTTCATCTCCGTGTTGATGTTGATCGTATACTGGCAGGCCCACGGCGGAATGATGTCCTTGTTCCAGATGCCCTGCAAATTCAGCGGCTGGGCGCCGGGCCGCGAGCCGCTGATCATCAGGTAGCGGCCGAACTGGAAATAGAGTTCTTCGAGCCCTGTATCCACGCCGCTGTGCTTGAACTCCTTCAAGCGCAGATCGGTCGGCAGCGTTGATTTCGTGCCGCCCAGATCCAGCGCAACGCGAGTGAAAAGCCCCGCATAGTCGCGCGTGTGTTGCGTCAGCAGCTCACCGTATCCTTTGTGCGCAGCCGCGCTTAACACGCCAGCTGCTTTCTTCATCGAATCCACACCGTCTTTGACGGGATCCTTGTCGAAGCCATTATAGCTCGACGCTGCCGCGAGCAGCACCACCGCTTCATCGGCGCCGACGATGGACAGCGCGTCCTGTTCCACCACCACCTTGCCGCCCTTGGTTTGCACATCGAGACGTGCGTCAAAGAACATGCCCTTGCCGTTGTAGACGATCTGGCTCGCGCCCGGCTTGCGCTTGCCATCCTTGTCCCAGAGGTCTGGATATTTCCAGGTGTCCTTCTTCTTCTCGACCCAGTCGAGCGTGCGCCGCAGCACGAAGCCGGGCAGCTGGCCATGCAGCGCCAGCTGTTGCTCCTCCGCCTTCGTCACCGCCGTCGTGTGCGGCGAGGTCAGGCGCACCCTGAAGTTCAATTGGCCGGACTGATCGGCCGTGAAGCGCAGTGCGATGACACCGTCAGGATGGCTCGCAAAGATCTCGCGCGAGTATTTCACGCCGTCGCAGGCATAGCTGATGCGGCATACGGCGCGGCTGATGTCGAGTTCGCGGCGGTAATCCGTGACCGGCGCGGAATGCGCGAAGTCACACTCCAAATCGCCGAGCGGCTGGTAGCAGGCCCAAGAGCCACCGAGCCAGCGCTCCGTCACCAGCCGGTCGGCCTCGGCGAAATTCCGCTGCGCGATGCAACCGGTAATCTCCGTGAAATCCTTACGCACGTCGAGCGGCAGCGTCCGATAGCCGGGATAGCCGGAGACCAGCGTACATTCGTTGAGTTGCAGGTGCTCGTTGGTGACGCCGCCGAAGACCATCGCGCCCATCCGCCCGTTGCCGAGCGGCAGCGCCTCCTCCCACTTCGTCGCCGGCTGCGCATACCAGAGCGTCAGGCCATTCGCCCAGGCGCAGTGCCCCAGCAGCAAGAGAGCGGCGGACAGGCGTTTGATACTCATGGCAGTCCTTTCACTTTCCATCCACGTTCGGGCGCGAGTATCCCAGACCGTGGGAACTGTTGGCCATCTTTTTCCAAGGCTGGCAGCCAGCACCCGTCCTCCTCCCGAGCGACCGCCCGCCCGGAGCATGGCGGGCCAGCCACCGGCGCAACTTCAGGGCGCTTCGACGACGGCGAACCCGCCGCTGAGCCGGAGGTCCTCCGACGACGCCCCGACCTTGACCGTGAACGTCCCGGGCTCAACCACGCGCCGCCCGTGACGATCGATGAGCTCCAGCGCGGCGGCGGGTAATTTGAAGGCGACCGTCCTGGTTTCGCCGGGCTGGAGCGGGACGCGCTCGAAGCCGGCGAGGTTGAGCTCGTAGGTGGTCACGCTGCTGACGTCATCGCGAACAAAGAGCTGCACCACTTCGTCGCCGGCCCGCGCACCGGTGTTTTTGATGGCACAGGTGATGGTGACTTCGCCGTTGGTCGGTATGGTGGCCGGGGAGACGATCAGGTCGGCATACGTGAAAGTGGTGTAGCTCAGGCCGTGGCCAAAGGGCCAGAGCGCGCCTTCGGCCATCGAGTTGCCGTAGCCGTTCGGGTCGGCGGTTTTGGATTGCGTGGCCTGGCTGGCGGGTTTGCAGGGGAAATTGAAGGGCAGCTGGCCGACGGTGCGCGGGAACGTGACCGGCAATTTGCCGCCGGGGTTGTAGTCACCAAATAACGCTTCGGCAATGGCCGTGCCGCCAGCCTCGCCGGGGAACCACGCTTGGAGCACGGCGGGAACGTGGCGCGCAATCCAGTTGATGCTCGCGGGACGCCCGGTCAGCAAAACGGCGACAACCGGCTTGCCGGTTTTGACGAGGGCACGCACAAGTTCGGTCTGGTAGCCGGGCAGGTCCAGGCTGGTGCGGCTCTTGGATTCGCCGATGGTGTCATTGGAGTCGCCGAGAAAGACCACCACGGCGTCAGCGAGTTGTGCCTTCGCCACCGCGGCGGCCAGTTGCGCAGCCTCCGCGGCACCCGGCGGTTCGGGATAGAGCTCGGATTCGGGCCAGCGGGCATCGGTGGGCTTGCAGCCCTCGGCAAAGAGCAGCTCGGTGCCGGTCTCCTTGAGCAGGGTCCGCAGGCCGGCGAGCGGGTGGATGATGTCGCCGCCGCTGGAACCATAGCGGTCACGCGAGGTTTCTTCCATCTGCGCGGTGGGGCCACAGACCAGCAACCGTTTGAGCTGCCTGGAGAGCGGCAGGGTCTGGCGCTCGTTCTTCAGCAGCACCAACGACTCGCGTGCGGCTTGCAAAGCCAGCGCGACGTCGGCAGGCTGGCGCAGCGCATGGTCGGCCGTTGCGGCGTCAACAAAAGGCTGATCGAACAGCCCCTCGATAAATTTAACGCGGAGCACATCGCGGACGCGGGCGTCCACGACGTCCATCGGGAGCTGGCCGGTCTTGAGCTGCTGCCGGACGGGCAGGATGAACGTCTCGGGCGGCTCGAAGGTGGTGCGGACATTCCCGCCTTCGCGCAGGAACATCGCGGCCGCGTCGGCGGGCGTGGCGGCGACGTGGTGCTTGTTGTGGAGGTACTCGACCGCCCAACTGTCGGAGACGATGTAGCCTTGGAAGCCCCATTGCGTCCGCAGCCGGTCAATCAGGAACTCGCGACTGCCGGATAGCGGAACGCCGTCGTAGTCGTTGTAGGAACTCATCACGCCGAGCAGGCCGGCCTCGCGGACGAGCCTCGCCCACGGGCGCAGGTGCAGCAGCTCCACCTCGCGCGGCGCCACATGCGGATCGGTGCGGGCGTTGCCGTCGCGGCCACCCTTCGGCTCGCTATAGACGCCGAAATGTTTCGCCGTCGAGACCAGCCCGCGCGCCCGCAACGCCTTGCTCATGCGGATGCCCAGTTCGGCCACCAGGTAGGGATCCTCGCCAAAGCACTCGACCACCCGGCCCCAGCGCGGGTCGCGCGCCAGGTCCATGAGCGGCGCATAAACGTTCCGGTAACCGAGGGCCTTGGACTCGCGCGCCACGCAGTCGCCGACACGGCTGACCAGCTCGCGGTCCCACGCCGCACCGAGGCCGATGTTCGCCGGGAAATTGACGGAGCGGGGGTAACAGGCGCCCCGGATGCCCTCGTTGGTGAACTCGACAGGGATGCCGAGCCGGGTCTCCTCAAGGAACCACCGCTGCACTTCGTTCAACGCCTTGACCGTGGCCGCGGGCGAGGCGAGGTGCGGGTTGTTCGTGCTGTTGAATTTGCCGACGCCGTTGTGCATCTCGTCGATGTTGGCGATACCGTCCTTCCAGATCGCGTCCTTCCAGGCGGGCGTGGGGAGCGGGTCCTTCAGGACGCGGCCGTAGCCATAGAGCGTCGCCAGCTGGCAGGTCTTCTCCTCCACCGTCATCAGCGCCAGCAGGTCGGCCACGCGCCTCTCCAGCGGCTGCTTGGAGTCCTCGAATACATCCTTCCGCCCGTTCTTGTTGAAGTCAATCCAGCCGTCGTGATAGATCCCCGCGGCACCTGCACAGATCGGCAAGAGTCCGGCCAAAAACAATGCGCTCTTTCTCATGCTTTCCTCTCATGGGCTTGCTGCGTCACGCCCCACCCTGCCCTCGGCAGCAGAAACTCCTAACACGGAGACCGCGGTTTTACAGCAACGGTCTCGGGCCGAAAGCCTGCGCGGCCATGCCCGCCTCGCGCTCAGGGTGCCCTGCGCAACCAGGCCGAGGGTACAGGTTGTCGGGCAATTCCGGGACCACTAATTTCAAGCGCGGGGGCGACGCCCTGCCACAGCACGGCAAGATTGGGCCAGTTCTGCCAGGTCTCGTGTTTGTACGGCGTGGCGCGCGTATCGGTGAAGATGACCTGGAACTTATGCGGACCTTGGGCCAGCGCGCGCGACCAGGTGCCGAGCGCGTGCCAGCGCATCGTCGGCCACCATTCCTGGTCGTCCACGAAAACGCGCAGGTCGTAGCCCGGATCGCATTCGGGAAGGACAAACTCGCGCGGCGCGTGGAACGTATAAACGCCGTCGGCGGGAACCGCGAGGAAGCCGGTGTAACGCGTGACAAAGGCGCTGCCGTTTGTGTGCATGGTGAGGTCGAAAAGTTTTGCCGTCGTGCCGGCCTGCTGTGCTGGCACCAGCGCGCTGTTGGCCACGAGGGCGAAGGGCTGGCCCGCGCTGTACTCCCACGCCAGTCCGGGCCGCGTCGCGGCGCTGTGCGCCGCAGGCGCGAGGGCTTGCCGGGTGAACACAGCGCGCGTCGGCAACGAAGCGAACCCGGGATCGAACGCCCAGCGCTGCGCCTGTGCACCGGGGCGCAGCGCGCTGGCCCGCACCACGGCACTCGCGTTCAAGCGGACGGGTCGCTCATACCGTGGCGAGTGCAGCGTCGGCTCGCTCCCGTCAAGCGTGTAATGCAGCTCCACGCCCGGCGTGGCGCACGCCATCGTCACCTCCGTATGCTCACCAAAGACGTTCACGTCCGGGGTGAAGGTGACCGGCTTGATCGGCGCGTACATTTCGCGCGTCATCGTCAGCTTTCCATCGAAAGAAAATTCACCGCTCCGCTCGCCCAGCACGAGGCCACGCGCCGGGCCGGTCTTGGGCTGCACGACGAGCAGCGCGTCACCTTGGGCAGCGACGGCTCCGACTTTCAGTGCGGCGGGTTTGCGGCTGGCCGCAAAATCCAGTTTTGTACCGTCGGGCGCGACGGCGCTGAAGTGCGTCCCCGCGCCGCTGACCCGCCACGCCGCGCTCGCCGGGGCATCGGCCGGACCCGTGGTGATGAAGGTGACAAGCAGCTGATCCCCCACCCCGTTCCACTTCACGAACGTACGCCGCACGAACGCGAGCGTGTCGCGCAGTTCCGGACGATTCGACTTCCATTCCTTCTCGGCGTCGCGGACTTCGCCGGCATCCTTGTGTGCAAGGTCGTGCGACTTGGGATCGAACTCCAGGCGCAGCGGTTGGCTGGAGAAGAGATGCAGTTCAAGTTTTGGGAAGCCGGGGTTATCGGTGCGAATTTCGCCCTTGGCTTCGTCGAGCAGCACACGCTTCTCCGCGTTAGGAACCGGCGTTTTCATGCGGCGCACCCAGTCGAGGCGCTCCACCGGCGTATAAAGTTCAAACGGGATTTCGTAGGCGTGTGACGCGGCCGTCTGCACGCGGTCTACGACGATCCAGCACGCCGGCTCGCGCACGAAAAACACCTGACGGGTCTGGCGCTGCACATCGGTGACCGCGGGCAGGCCCAGGCTGTGCTGCTGCCGCTTCATGTCGTAGGCGCCGGTGTGGAACGTGGACCAGTAACCGCGGCCGTTGCGATCTTCGTAGGCGCCTTCGTAGACACCTTCGGCCAGATCGAATTGCGCGCTGCTGTGCCAGCGGCCCACGATGGGCTGCCCGTCGCTGTGCGTGAGGAAGGCGGTCTTCGCACCGACATTGTCTACAAGCTTGAAGTGCGCGTTCTGCGTCCGACCGGCCACATAGACCGGCTGCGCGGTGAGCAGGTGGCGACCGTAGTTGTGCAGCTTGAAGCCGTTGCAGTCTTCATCCGTATTGCTGTTGGGAATTCGCCCGGAGTGCATATAGAAAAACGGATCGTCCTGGCCCCAGCCTCCGCGCAGCATGAACTCGCCCAGGTGCGGCATCACATCGGAGACATGTTCCGGCGCGCCGCGTGCAGGGCTGGCGCCGAAGACCGTGCCGACCATGCGCTGTGCCTCCGGTTCGGCCGTCACCCACGGCGCGGCCGCGCCCAACGAGCGCGGGCCGAAGGACCAGAGGTTGGTCCCGACGAACCAGAATCGCGCCGAGCGATAATCGTCGCGGTGCCGGTAGCCGTCGGGCTTCAGGTGCCGCAGGAAGAACTCGCCGTTGCGCGTGAGGCAATCTTTGAACTCGCCCGCGAACGCGGCGTCGAACCAGGCCGGCTTTTGTTCCTGCCAAAGGTGGAAGGCCTCCGGCGCGCGCTCGATCCAGACGCCCTGGTGCCCCTCGTCGGAATATTCGACATAGCCGCCATCCGGCATGATCGAGAAGAGGGCGTGATTCTGCAACGTGCGCGCCGCCTCGCGCCCCGCCCACTGCGCGGCCTTGAACTCGCCGAGCAGCAGGCTGTTGCGGACATTGAAGCCCAGCCCCATCATGTTCCAATTGAAGCGCGTCGCCCGGGCCACGAGGATGTTCGGCGCGAGATATTCGTCCAGCGCCACGAGCAACACGCGCGCCAGCGTCGCCGCTGGCAACTCGCGCGCCACATCCGGATGCAGGAGCGCCAGCGCGCGCAGCCGCGTGACGAACATCGCCGGCTGCCGCGCAACCAGTGTGGGATACCAGCGCACGTTCCAGACATAGGGCGCCTGCCGCGCATCCATGCGGATCGCGACGGGATCATAGCCCGCGGGCGCGGGATTCCCGACCGGCAGCGCGTTCAGGTCGCGCTGCATATTCAGCGCCCAATCGTCGGCATACTCGGCCCAACGCTGCAGATATTTCGCCTCGCCAGTGACCTGATAGGCATCCATCAGCCAGCAGCGCACGCCGTCGGTGCTGTCGCCGGATTCCCGCTCCAGCACGTGGAGCTGCCGCATCACCTGCAACCAGACGGGCAACTTCTGGGCCGTCTGCGGCAGGAACGGCACATAGGCCCAATTGACCGCGCCCGGCTCGCCGACGGCAAACTTGAGCAGTTCGGTGTTGCTCACGGCACGGTTCGGCTGCGTAGCGATACCGCGCATCGCATCGGCCACCCATTCCGGCTGGAGCACCGGCGTACCCAGCGGCGGCCGCTGATCATGGATGAGCGCATCGTTCGGCACGCCATATTTTTCGAGGTGCACCAGCTTGTCGAAGAAGTACGCGCGGAATGCTTCCAACGCGATGGCGAATTTCTTTTCCTTGTAGAGAACGAACGGCTGCTCAAGCCCCGGCGCTTTTTCATCGAGCGCGCGGAAGAGCCGATGCGTAAGCGCTTCCGTCGCCGCGGAATCGTTGCGCCGCGCAAAAGCTGCGCGCCGGACGGCCGCATCGGCGGGTGGCGGCAGTTCCAGCTGACGCACCTGCTTCAGCGCAAAGCCGTCCGGCACCTGCCGCTGTCGATAGCCATCGGCCACGCCGCGCCAGCTTTCCAGCACCACCGCAAAATCCGCCTGACCCTTCTCGATGGCAGCCAACTCGTCGCCCAGTTTCTGCACCTGCTCTGCCGCCGCCTTGCCTTCCGGCAGCGCGAGGCAGCTCTTGACGATAAACGCATCCAGTTCGGCCTGCGCCGCGTCCTTCTTGATGCGCAACCGCTGGCTTTCGAGGTCCAGCGCAACCTGTTCATCCTTGTCTTTTCCGGCCATCGCCGCGCGCTTCGCCCGCATCTGCACGTCCAGCCCGGTAACGACTGCATTGAGGCGCTTATAATCCGCATCCTCCAAGCCCCCGGCTTTCTTGAACGCCCCATAACGCAGCGCGTTCAGCGCCTGGCCCAGCTCATTGCGCGCCGCCACCCGGCGCGCGGAAAATTCCTTGCCCCATCCCTCCGCCGCGTCGGCATGCTTGAGCAACTCCAGCACCTCCGCCGGCGTCGTCGGCAAGCGCGCCGGCAGCGCCGGAGGCGGTACTGCGCAAGGCGCCTCCAAGGGAACGAACAAGAGGATGCCGATCAATGCAGACCAAATTTTCATATCGAAGATTTCTTAAGGTTATGGCTTCACGGTCCGGGGTGCAGCGTCCACGCCATTACTCGCCTGTGACATCGCGTGCGGGATCGAAGGGTCGATCCTTTCTCAGAAGCACCAGCTTGCCGAGGCGCGTGCCGCCCTCGCGGTTGCGGAGGGCCAGCACATGCTCGCCGGCGGCCAACGGGAAAGTCTTGAAGGATTTCATGGCCGGCTTGTCGCCGCTGCGTTCGCGGACGCGGTCCCAATTCCACGCGCCCAGTTTTGACAGGTCGCTCACCACGGCCTCGCCGCCGTCGATCGCCGCGTAGAAGCTGTCGGATTCGCCGGACGGTGCCAGCGCGTGAACCCAGATGACGTAATCGCCAGCCTCCGCAATCTTGAAGCGACAGCGCGCGGAACCGGCATCACGTCCGCCTGCGAGCGGGACTTCGATGGCGCGGCCTGAGGGCAAGGCGGCATCGGAAACGATGGTCATGGGAGGGGCCAGGTGCATCTTTCCCGCCCGAATCACAACGATGCCGGGCTTTTGTTCGCTGAAGACGGGCAGGTCGGCGCTCAGCAGCTCTCCGCGCTTCAGGCGGACCAGCGGGGTCACCGCGTGGGTCATGTCGTTCGCTTCCATGACCACGTCGCCGTTCGCCGGCGACTCCACGGCGAGAAAAGTTTTCGTCCCCGCCGGCGCGGTGCAGCGGCGGATGGTCGCGGGGCTCGAGTTGATGAACCAAAGCACGGGAAAGTGCGCGGGTGCGGCGGCGAAACTCAGCGTGTCGAGCTCGAGGTGGCTGGCATCGTCGCAGACAAGCGCCGGGCGCGCGTCCTCGCTCAGGCAGCGGAACGCGGCGTTGGTCATACGAAGACCATTGACGTGGCGTACATAAAGCCCGTAAGCCGGTAGGCGGCCGAACATCTGGGCTTCGGGGTATTTGGTGATCATCGGTTTGTCCGGCACATCATCCGTCACCCAGCCCGCCTCGCCACCGCCTTCATACGTCAGCTTGATGTCGGCAAGTGTGATGTTTTGCACGGGATGCCCTGGCATGCCCGTGATGGACGATTCGAACAGGGCGTGCTCCGCCGTGACGTTGCGGATGACGACGTTGTCGATGGTGCCCGGCACGCGCGGTTCCACCTGCCGCGTGCGCACGCTGTTGCCGCCGCGATGCCCGAGGCGGATGAAGAGCGGCGTGCGGACGTTGCGCATCGTGATGTTCGAGACAACGATACGGGAGAGGTGCGAGCCGTCCACGGATTCGATGGCGATGCCGGCGAGGGGCCGGTCCATGATGCGGGCCGAATCGCAGTACAGCTGGCAATCGTTGAACTGGATGTCGTCAAAGCGGTCATGCGTTTCGGTGCCGATCTTGAGCGCGTTGCACGCAGACCAGATGCGGCAGTGCTCAACGCGGATGTCGCGCGACGGGTGATCGTGGCCCGGCTCGCTGCTCTTGAGCACGACGCCGTCGTCGCCGGTGATGATGTCGCAATGTCGGACGCGGACACCGGTGCAGGAATTGAGGTCAATACCGTCGGTGTTCGGCCCGAAGAGCGGATTGCGGATGGTCACGCGCTCGACGGTGGCGGACACGCAACGCTGCAAGTGTAAGGTCCACGATGGCGAATTCAGCAGCGTGATGTCGCGTACCACCACGTTCGTGCAGCGGCTGAAATGAATGAACGAGGGCCGCTTGAGCGCGCGATATTCGAACTGCGCGGTGCCGCGCCAGGGCGGCCCTTGGTAGGCGCCCTGCTTTTCCCAGAACGCCTCGCCCTGCCCGTCGATGACGCCGCCGCCTTCGATGCCGATCTGCGTGGCGCCGTACGCATCGAGCAGTTTGCCCAGCGGATAATCGCGCATGGCTTTGCTGCCGACGAGCGTGGCCTGCGGCGTGACGACGAGCGTGATGCCCGAGGCCAACCGCAGCGAGCCCGTGAGGTACCGGCCCGCAGGAAAGACGACGCGCCCGCCGCCGCCGGTGGCGCACGCGTTGATCGCCCGCTGGATGGCGGGCGTGTCGAGCGCGACGCCGTCGCCTAGCGCGCCGCACGTCTTGACATTCACCTCGGCCGCGTGGCCGCAGAACGGAGCCAGCAGCAGGACGGCAAGGCCAAGGAATAGGTCGTGTTTCATGCTTGGTTCCATTTATTTCCAAAGGCGAACATTATCGATCCATTTTTCAATGGTTAATATGTCCCGTTCACGGGATGACGCTCTGTGCCCCAGACCGCTTCGCTGCTGGATACTACCATGTTTGAGGGAAAGAAAGGCCGGCGCTACTCCAGCGTGAGCAACGCCGCACTGGCGGCAGGCATGGTCACTTCGCATTTTCCGTTTACGCACGGAACTGGCGCACCCGGTTGCGGCGACCAGGTGCCGTCCTTGGCGACCGCGCTCCCGGCCAGCGTGACGCCTTCGGTGGCGGTGGCAGATGGGGCGCTTAGGCGCATCACGGTGGCCTTCGTGTGCGGCACGCCGGTGACGACAGATGCGACGACTGTCTGCTTGAGATCTTTGTTGATGAGCACGATGCGCAGCTTGCGGTCATCGCCTTGCACAGCGTGGGCGACGAAATTGGCCGCGCTCTGGCAGTCCACCGTCACGAGCTGACCTCTTGCCGCTTGGTGGAACATCAGCATGCTGTAATAAATCGGATTCGCGACGTAGTGGTTGTCGCGATAGGACAGCGGCGAATAACCGGGCCGTGCGCCAAATCCGCCATGCACATTGACGCCCGCCGCGCCATGCGCGGCAATTTCCAACATGAAATCCAGGTTCCAGAGCGCCGAGGCGAACACATCGCTGACGCCAACCCGGCCGCCGCTCGTACACGTGTTGTATTCATCCAGACGGAACGAAAGGCCCGCCGCCTTGGCCGCCTCCAACTTCGGCAGCCAGACCTCCTCCTTGTCTTTTTGCGGACGCATCAGGTTTTCGACAGAAGCGAACCACACGGATTGCTGATTGGTCTCGCTGCCCGACAACGCATAACCGTGACTGGTCACCAGCGCGGTCTGGTCCTTGAAGTCCTTCACGAATTTCGGGAGCCAGTCGCAGAATCGCGTCGTCGTCGGCCCGGCCAGCGGCGCACGCGGGAGTTTTTTCAAAATCTCTTGGTGATAGCTTTCGAGCTCTTTCCGGTATTGGTCATAGTTATACTTCGCCGGCCGCAAGCCAACCTGCGGGGGCTTCGAACGATAGAGGTTCGGCTCGTTGCCGATCTCCAGCGCCAGCACCAGCGGGCCGCCGACCTGCAACGCGTAGGCTGCTTCATCGGCCGCCATGACGGGATCCACCGTGCCGAGGTTCAGTCCGTGGATCACGCGCCAGCCGCTCCGCTTGGCAAAGGCATACAGATTATCCAGCGACAGCGGACCGATGGTCAGCGGCTTCAGGGAATAGCCGAGGCTTTTCTGCTTGGACAGCGGCTTCATTTCCGTGCGCGACCAGAACGTGGTATCGCCTTCGTTGGCGCCGACCCGCAGCACGCCGCCGCCGAGGTTGGTGAACAAATTGATTAGCGCCACGTTCGCCGGATGGAACGCTTCGATGGACAACATCTTTTTCTCGAAGCTGAACCCGAGAAAATCTGCTGGAATCTTCACGCCTGGTTTTTCTGGGTGGATGGTAACGACCGCCGTTTGCGATGCCGGTGCCTCGGCGGCGTGGAGCGCAGTCAGCAGTGCCAGCAGCAGTGTGGCAACGAGCATAAGTTTACATTTCATAGATTTTCTTTCACTTTGTTCCTCTCGTCATTTCCAAGCATTGGAAACCAGCGCCTACGGTTTTTCCAATGCTTGGAAAAAGCCGGAGCGGAGTTTTCCAAAGATTGGAACGTCCAGCAAGGTGCATCTTGCCTGAAACGCGGCCGGCGGCGCGAGCAGGGAGGCCTTTATTGTGCTCTGCTTTTCATCGCGGGGAAACAGGTGAAGGGTTCGTCCTGCACTTCCCAGTAGGGCTGATATTTCAGGGGGCTGTTGTCCGCGACCTCGAAATGCAAAGGCTGGCCGGGGATGAGTCGAAGAACTTGCTGGGGTTGTTTTGGATTCGCGTGAATCGTCACATCGTCCTTGCCTTCGGGCTTGCCCACCAAGGCCATCAAAACAGGACCGTATTCCATGGCGTAATGCAAACCGTCGTTGAAACCCGGCTCCACGCCCCGATAGCAGGTGGTCCGGAAACCCATCGGCAGTATGAACGCGATGACATCGGTGCCGCTCCATGTCCGGTCCAGCGTCACGTAGGTGCCAGGTTTGCCGACCGCGGCTTTCTGGCCATTCACCGTGACAGGCATTTTGGCGGTCGCCCACGAGGGGATACGGATACGGATTTTCGCCTGCACGGGCTTGCCGGTCTTGACCTCGATCCGCACCTGCGGGTCATAGGGGAATTGGGTGACGGTGTTCAAACTCAACGGCTGTCCCGCGACGGAGAAATTAATTTTCGAGGCGGCGAACAGGTCCACATAGATGCCGTCATCGGCAAGCGAGTAGATGTATTCGGGCAACGAGCCGTACAGCCGCGTACCCTGCCCTTCGCAGCAGGTGTTCATGCACTGAAAATACGGTCGCCGTCCGGTGTCTTTGTGATCCACCAGCCGGGCATGATAGCGAATGCCCCGGGAGCCGACTTGATTCGCGATGGCCGCGTTGTAGATGGATTTCTCGATCTCCGTCACGTACTTCTCCTCTTCCGGGTGAAGCAGGTGGAAGCGTTGATTCAGCCGCACCCAGAAGACGTTGCCGCACAATTCGCCTGTACCACGACGCACAAAATTCGAGTCGGGCGGATAGAGTTCGGTGCCTTCGGAAATCGCAATCGAACCGCCCACATGCTCCCAGTGCTTGCGATATAAATCCCAGCCGCCGAGCGCGGCCTCGAGATATTTCTTCGCACCCGTGGCGCGATACAAATCGAAGTAGGGTTCGAGCGCCGTAACCAGATAGTTGTGCGGCCGGTCATACGGATAGAGCCAGATCGCCGCCGTGTCCCGCCGGGCCAGTTGCTCCATCCAATAGTTCTCCTGGAAATAGCGCTGGATCACGAGGAGATCCTCGGGTTTGCCCACAGGAGAAAAATAGACCCGCGTGCTGGGAATGATCCCCTGCGTGCCCTGCCCAGAACGCCGTAACAGTTCCGGCAGATAACAGGACGTGTTGAACCAGTCATAGAAGCCGCGCAAAAGCGGGAAGGCCTTGGCGTTGCCGGCATGGCCCGCCTCGATCAACCCGTGCGTCACCCACGAACGCACATAGGCGCCGTTCTCGCCCGTGAAGATTTCCGCGCGCGGATAGCCCATGATGTAACCATCCGCTTCCTTGCACTCCGCAATCGCGTCCACGACCTGATTCATCCGCTCCCGCAGCGCCGGATTTTCGATCCAGCGCAGCGAGTTGCCGGCGCCCATCAGGAAGTGACCCGCTTCCGAACCCGGCAGAGTGTTGAACCACTGGTCGTTCCGATTTGTCGCCAAAGGCGGTGCAGGCTTGCCGGCCCGCGCCAGAAAATGCCGCGTCATTTCATCGAGCGTCATCGCCGTGAGCAGATACTCGGCGTTATTTTCCATGACCTTTTTGAAGAGGCCCTCGCCCAACTCGATCCCGCCCTGCGGTGCCTGCGCTTGAAACGTCACCGGTTTCCAGCGGTCAGGCGGAATGATGTTGCCGGGATTATCCGTGACCACATATTCACCTTGCGGACGCGGCGGGCGGGTCAACACGTTCGTCTCCCACGCGCCGGACTGCGAATCCGAAACGCATCGGCCTTCAGCGACATCCTTGCCATCCGAAAGTACGATCAGCTTCGTCAGCGCAAGCTGCTTCTGGCGGAGCCGGCTGGCCGTCAGCCGCACATATCGGCCACGCACCTCACGCGCCGGGAAAGTGCCCACGACATCCGCAGGGTCGGGGTAATCCGCCTGCGAACAGTCGGCAATCAGCGTGGGCGCGCTGAACCCAGAATCCTTGGACGCCTCGATCTTGAAGCGCGCCGGGAAGCCCTGCGACTTGCCGCTCCACCAAACCACCATGGGCAGCAGTTTCACCGCCTCGATCTTCCGCTCGCTCCCCAAGTCCACCTGCACCCATCGAACTTCGTCGTCGCGCTGCGCTTTCTTCGACTCATAGACGGGAGTGAACAATCGGGCGACGCGCTCGACGCCCATGCCTGCTGCCTGGCGCGCTTCCTCCACTGTGCCCGCCGCTGCCGTGGCGACGCCAAGAACGACGAACAGCGCAGTCATACGTGTGTGATTTGTCATGACACCAAGGCACCTTTC
Source organism: uncultured Lentisphaerota bacterium (assembly GCA_903912445.1). Lineage (GTDB taxonomy): Bacteria > Verrucomicrobiota > Kiritimatiellia > CAIQIC01 > CAIQIC01 > DP16D-bin41. The sequence goes on along the minus strand of CAIWHP010000106.1, from coordinate 2,258 downwards.
GAGTTTTGAGTATTTCATTTCGGTTTCCATTCTCGTATCGCTGCGGCAAGTTCATCGAGCAGACGCGTATTGGGTTTGTAATCCGGCGGAGCGCCCATCGTCGGGCAGATGAAGCCGCCCTCGGAGTGTTCGTTCCACGCGTAGATAAGCACGCTCTGCGCGGGACAGTTTTTCTGGTGCGCGAACACCCAGTCGAGTCCTGCAAGCACATGCGCTTTGAAGGCACCCGGCACAGGCTCGCGGTAATGCTGCGCACCGAATTTCTCCGGATGGAGTTCGTGCCGCGGTTCATGGCTCGCGCCGCTCATCAACGGCACAACAAGCTCGCGCTTCGGATTGGATCCGAGTCCAACGGGGCCGTTGATAAATTTGTCGCGGATGTTGTCCCACAGTTGCGCATACGGCGTGCCCTCGTCTGTGCCGCCGACAGCCGGACGGTAGGCGGAGACGGCGTTGAGGCCCGCCTTGTCCACATACAGCGCCGACCAGATGCCGCAGGAATTCATGCCGACGATGTAAGGATCGCCCGCGCCCGCCGCCTGCGACCGCTCGCGCAGATAGGCGATCGCCGCGCGCAGTTGTGCGCCCGCCGTGTTTTTCCCTGTTGGATCGCCGAGATTTTTCGAGAGCGCGTCGGGCTGCATGAGATAGAGGAGCGGCCGCCCGCCGCAGACCTTCTGATAGGACGCATCGCACAGGAACGGAACAATTTCGTTGACGAGTTTTTCCCAATCCTTCCTGATCGCGTCCGGCGCAGAACTGGCGGCAGGAGAAAGTCCCTTGCCGACATGCTCGCCGAGCAGGATGAGACTCGACTTGATCCGGCCCTTGAACGGGCTTGCTAGATAGGCCTCGAAATTATCGCGCAGTTGCCAGCCGCCCTTGTATTTGGCGTAGTAACAGAACGCCCAGTAGTCAATGCCCGCATCGGCGGCGTACTTGATTTCCTCGTCGGTGATTTGCTGGATGATTTTCTTGTCGTAGTTCGGATTGAACTCCAGCGGGCGCTCGGGATTTCCGGTCTTGCGGAAAAACCACGGCGCGCGCACATGCCACTGCTCCGGCTTGAGGTAACCCATTTCCTGCTTGTGCGTCACCGCCGGACTGCCGTTGTACCCATCCCAGCGGATCACGCCGACGAGCGGACGATTCGTTATAGCTTTCGAGTCCTCCGTGGCGTGCAGCCCGGCCAGCGGCGACAACAATAGAACGGTGATGAGTGGGAGGGTGTGTTTCATAGGAGATTCCTATCGCCACAGCGGTTCGATTTGTTCAGCGTTCCATTTGCCCCAAAGCGATGACAGTTGCTGCACGTGGGCCGGTTCCTTGGCCACGAGATTGTTGGTCTCGCCGATGTCGTGGGCGAGATCATAGAGCTGCCACTCTTTGCCATCGCGGATGAGTTTCCAGTCGCCGTTGCGTAGTGCGTTCTGTTTACCTACGCGCCAGAACAGCGTGCGTTCAGGTTCCGCTGTGGTCTTGCCGAGCAGCAAGGGCATGAGGCTATCGCCGTCGAGTTTCGCTTGGCCCGAACCAGCGCCGGCGAGTTCCAACGCCGTAGCGGTCGCGTCCATGGAAGTGACCGGCGCATCCATAACACCGCCTGCGGTGACGTGATTTTTCCACGAGACGATGAAGGGGATGCGAATACCGCCTTCCCAGAGGTCGCCCTTGCCGCCGCGCAGCGGAGCATTGCTGGACGTGAGTTCTTTGGTCGGCCCGCCATTGTCACTGATGAAGACGATGAGCGTGTTCTCCTCGATGCCGCTCGCGCGCAGTTGTGCGAGCACCTTACCCACGCTGTCATCGAGATGCGCGAGCATCGCGGCGAAGATGCGGCGTTGGATGTCCTCGATATGCGCGAACTTCTTCATGTAATCGTCCGCGCCCTGCATGGGGCTGTGGACGGCATTGTAGGCGAGGTAGAGAAAGAACGGCTGTGCGCGATGGCGCCCGATGAAGTCGCAGGCTTCGCGCGTGAATGCATCGGTGAGGTTCACTTTCTCATCGACCGGCTGGCTGCTGCGCAACAGCGGGTTGTCGGTGTCGTATTCGGGTTCGTTGTGACCGAGATGGGTGCTCCAGACGATGCGGTCATCGGGTGAAGTCCAGCGGCCCTGGCCGCCATCGGGCAGTGTCTTTCGGCGCAACCAGGTCGTGACGCCTGGCCACGGCGGCGGCACATAGTAATGACCCTCGTGCAGAAAGCCGAAGAACTCATCAAAGCCACGCCGCTGCGGATGAAACTCCGCCGTGCC
>CAIWHP010000105.1 GCA_903912445.1 uncultured Lentisphaerota bacterium | reverse complement strand
CTGAGCGTGCCGCCGCGGACGTTGAGGTTGGCGATGGTGTTGGTGATGGCCTTGACCACCAGCACACCCGAACCCAGCTTGGTCATGGCGCCGGCGCCGTTGAGCGCGCCGTTGATGATGAAGGTGGCGCCATTATCATCCAAGGAACCTGTGACGCCGGAATTCGCGAGGAGCGTACGATTTGCCGTCAGCGTGAGGCCCGTCAGGGGCGCCTGCAGCGTGCTGTTGCCGGCAAAGGTGATGTTGGTGGTCGGCGTGGCCAGCGGATTGCCCAGCGCGGCGTCGCTCCCGACTTGCAGGGTGCCGGCGTTGAGCACCGTGCCGGTGTAGCTGTTGAGCGTGTTGGTCAGCACCACCGTACTCCCTGCGCCGCCGATGGCGACGCTGCCGCTGGTGATCGCGTTGACCATCGTCAACGTGCCGCCGCCGCCGCCCAGGCGGTTGGTGTTCGCGACGGGCGTCAACGTGCCGCTATAGGCGACCGCGCCGACCGCGCCGAGATAGAGGTTGCTGTAGATGCCGCCATTGAGGGTGAAGTCAACGCCCTCGCTGCTGTCCGCGGTCAGGGCTACTGCGCCGCTGGAATTCGTCGCAATCCGCGTGGTCTGGATCAGCTGGTTGAGCGTCACGCCATTGCTGGCCGCCAGCGCGCCGTTGGCGTTGATGGCGACAAACCCGGTTGTCGGGATGGCATTGGTATTGTTGATCTGGAGGATGCCGCCGGCATTGATGGTCGTCCCCAAGACATAGGAGTTGGTGCCCGCCAAGGTCTGGATGCCCGGGCCGTTGACCACCACCCCGATGCCGTTTGCCAGGCTACCGCTGTCCTGGATGTTACCCGTGAAGACAAAATTGCTGCCCGCAGGCGCCGTGAGGTACAAGGCCGCCACATAGGGCGAGGTGTTCAGCACCTGACCGCCCATGCCCGGCGTGGCGGCAGGATCGGTCAAGCCGCCGACCACCAGCGGGCCATAGAAGTCCAGGTTCGCGCCATCGGCAATCGAGATGACATTGGTGGCCGTTAGGACGGACGAGGCCAGGAAGCTGCCGTTGCCTGGATCCCCAAACGCTTGATAATAGGCGGCCACGTTCGTATTCCGGCCCAACGGGTCATAGACAATCGAGCCGCCTAAGGGGATGACATTGGTGTAGTTGCCACTGCCGCTGCCGCCGCCGCCACCCCCGTTGCTCAGGCGGTAATCAAGGATATGCACGCCGGGCGTGAGGACGTAATTATACGTACCATAGCCTGTGCCGCCATGATTCCCGACCGTGACGCCATCGATGATCAGGTTGGCAGCATCATCGTCGTTCAGGGCGAACGTCCACGTCGCATTCGTGCCGGTGTTGTTGAGGATATAGCCCGTTGAAGCAATGGTCGTATTCAACGGCCAGTTGCCGCTGCCCCAGACAGGCACGGAGCCCGCGCCATTCAAATAGACGGATCCCCAGCGCGCGTTGGTAGTATAGGTCGAGGTCAGCGGCATGAAGGCGGACCAGGCGGTGGTCGCGTTGGTGTAGTTTTCGTTCAGGCCCGCCTGCGGATTCAGCTTCAAGCTGCCCGCGCTGACCGTGATCAGCCCCGTGAGATTGGGCTGCGCCGTGCTGAGCGCCTGCACGCCAGCGCCCACCTTGGTCAGCGTCACCGGGCTGGCGAAATTGCCGCTGAAGGCCGCGGAGGAGCCGTCCCCGACCGTCAGCGCGATCGGGCTGCTGTTGCTGTTGAGCAACCGGCCGCCGCCGGCCAGCCCGCCGACGGTGAGGCTGGTGTTGGGCAGGTTCAAGGTGCTGCCCGCGCCGATCGACAGCACGCCGAGAGTGGGCACGTTTTGACTCAGGATCACCGTGCCGCTGGAGGCGCCGGCGCCGGTGCCGATGGCGATCCTGGTGGCGCCGCTGATATCGTTCGTATAGGTGAACGTCCCGCCGCTGACCGCGCTCAGATTGTAGCTGTTGGCGTCGTAAGGGGTGAACGTCCCGCCATAGGTCTGGTTGCCCAAGACGCCGAGGAAGGCGTTGGCCCAGTTCAGGCCGCTGCCGCTGAAGTCCATGTTCTCGTTGATGGTGTTCCCCGTCAGCGCGATGACGCCCGCCGACACCGAGTTGATCCCGCCGCCCAACGCCGTCTGCAAGTTGGCGCCGCCGAAATCGAACGCCGCCACGCCGCCCGCGGCCACCGTCACGTTGTTGAGAATCGGCACGGCGCCGACATTCGCGAACTGCAACACGCCGTTGCTGACGCTCAAGGACCCGACATACGCCGCGCTGCTGCCGTTGAGCACGGTCAGCCCCGAGCCCGTGTGCTGCAAGCCGCCGCCGCCGGTCAGGGCGCCGCTGAGCGTGTTCGTCACGTTCGCCGCCGGCTGCAAGGCCAGGTTGCCGGCGTTGAGGAGCAGCGTGCCGCTGAAAGCATTGGTGCCGGAGAGCGTCAGCGTGCCGAGGCCATTCTTGGTCAGGCCGCCGGTGCCGGCGTTGGCAGCCCACATGACGTTGCTCAGGGCCGCGACCTGCGTGTAGCCGCCGCCGCTGAGCGTGACGTTCACCGTATCGTTGGGCAGGTAGCCGGAGCCGGCGCTGGTGACCAGGAGGTTGGTGATCTGGCCGGTGGCATAATTGAGCTGGGCGAAGGCGGTGGCGCCGGTGCCGCTGCCGCCGGTGATCAGCACCGCGGGCGAGCCGATGTAGCCGGCGCCGCCACTGGCCAGCGCCATGTTCGTGATGCCACTGCCGGTCGGGCTCAGCAGATTGGCGGCAAAGGTGACGTTCGAACCGCTGTCATCGATGGTGATACCCTGGCTGTGTACATAGGCATTCACGCCGGAGACCCAGTTGGTGTTGTTGGCATTGGCGATGAGCGTGCCGCCATTGAGGTTGAGCGTGTTGGTGCCGGTGCCGAAGCCGGTGATCTGATTGACCACCGCGGTGCCGCCGTTCAGGTTGAAGATCGCCGTGTTGGCATTGGCCGCCACACCCAAGGCCAGCGTGTTCGTCACCCGCACCAGCCCCGCCCCATCCAGCGTCATCACCGCGTAGGCGCCCGCCGCCGCCGTGACATTCGCGAGTTGCAGGCCGTGGCTGAAGGGCGTGAGCGTGCCGCCGTTCATGTAGAGCACACCCACCTCGTTCGTGTTGCGGGCGATATAGAAATAATTATTGTTGGCGACGTTGTTCGTCACCACGCCGCCGTTCAGTTCCATGACACCCGTGGCCGCATTGCCGCCACCGCCGACACCGATTTCGTTGACGTTGAGCGTGCCCCCGGTCATGTGCACCGAGCCGTAGGTGCCGGCGGCCTGGCCGCCGATGGCGAAGAGGGCCGTATTCACGGCGCCCGTATTCAGCAGCGTGCCGCCGCCCAGGTTCAAGGCGGCGGAGGCGCCGGCGGCCCTGCCGATGCTGATGTTCGGACTGGGCTGGCCGACGATGCTGAAATCAGCGTTGATATTCAGGACGGCACGGTCGTAGGCGGCGCCCTCGGGGCCGCCACCACTGCCGAGGTAGACGTAGCTGCCGCTCATCGTCGTCGGGCCGTTCAAGGTCACCACGCCATTGCCGTTGACGATCAAATCCTGGCTGCCGGCCGAGGCCAGCTGGTTGGAGGTGTTCGCCGTAAAGGTCACGTTGCCGCCATAGACCCACAAACCCTTCAGGTTGTTCGTGGAGCCGTTGTAGACCACGTTGCCGCTGTGGATCGCGTTGGTGCCTGAGAAGTTTTTGCCGTTGAACACATTCGAACCGGTGCCGGTGCCGGCCATGGTCAAGTTCAGCGCCACCGTCCCGTTGTTGGTCACCATGGAATTGATGACGATGTTCTTGGCGGAATTGTTGATGAAGATCAGTTCGCCGCCGGTGTTGGCCGCACCGCCGCCCGCGGAGAGGAAGCCGTCGTTGGCGCTGCTGCCGATGGTCAGGCCGCCGGCCGTGCCGGACAGCAGAATGCCGCCGCCGGTGCCGAGCCGCAGCGTATAGCCGTTGTTGGTGATCGTACGGGCGGCGGTATCGTTGACCAGCAAGGTGTTGATCACCGTGTTCGGCACGGCCAGGCCGATATTGCCGATGGAGGCGTTGGAGATCTTGATGTTGGCGTTGACATTGCTGGCGATGAGGCCGCCCGTGGCCGCCACTGCATAATTGTTATATTTAACGATGGTATACGGGGCCGCCGAGTTGGTTTCTGCCGCCCAGTCGGCGCCGCCGACCGTGGCCCAGGCCCCAATGATCCCGGCCGAGTTGGTGGCAGTCGTGGTGGTGATCGCGCCGCTGCCGGGCAGGGTAAAGTCGATGATACCGCCGGAACCCGCGGCGCGACTGAAGGCGGAAAGGGTCAAATTCACCATGCCGCCCACGCCGTTGCTGAGCACAATCGCCGAATTGCCGGCGAGCACCGTCGGACTGGAGGCACCGCTGAGCACCTGGCTGTTCGTCACACCGTTCTTGCCGAGCAACAGCAGCGTGCCGCCGCCCAGCGAGAGGCCCTTGCCCGTCTGGCCGAGGAGGTTGCTCGCGGTCGCGGTCGGCTGCCTGAAATCCGCCACCAAGGTGCCTCCGTTGACGAAGAACCACCGGGTGTTGTCGGTGTTCGTGCCAGCGAAGACCACGGTGCCGGGACCGTCTTTATAGAAATCGCCGTTGTTGGTGACGATGCCGTTGAAGATCGTGGTGCCGGTCCCGCCCAGATAAACCGCCCGGCCGGACGCGCCGGCATTGTAGGTCCCGGAAAGCACCAGCGTGCCGGCATCATCCGAGTTGATGCGGGAGGTGCCGGCCAGCGTGACCAGGCCCGCCCAGACGTTGCTGCCGGACAGATTCCGCAGGGCGCCATCGTTGGCGTTGCCGGAGCCGTTGAGCGTCAACACCTCGCCCGCCTCGGTGGTCATGGTCACCGCGCTCTGCAGTTGCAGCGCACCGGTGCCGCTGACCGTGAGGTTGCTGCCCGCGCCATCCAAGGCATCGCCATGCAACACCCGCAGCGCACCCGCCGTGACGGCGATGGCGCCGCTGATGTTGTTGCTGCCGCTGAGCGCCAGCACGCCGCCGGCCACCGCAACCGCGCCGGTGATCGTGTTGGCGCCGCTGAGCACCAGCGCGCCCTGGCCCTGCTTGGTCAACGAGCCGTACGTCACGAGATTCGAGGCGACGGTGAAGGTGTTGCCGGGGTTGTTGATGTCGAAGGCGATGTTGTTGAGGTTGGTGGGGTTGAACGCCAGCGTGTTCAGGGTGGTCCCGCGCACCTGCAGTGTGCCGCCGTTGAGCGTGAGCGTGCCGCTGCCCAGGCCGCTGTCGATGCTGAGGGTGCTGTTGCTGTTGAGCAGCATGGCGCCGGTGAAGTTGGCGTTCTCCAGCCAGACGGTCGAGTTCCCCATCACCCCCGGCAGGCCCACCGTCAGATTATTGCCCGCGAGCGGGTTCAAGATCGCCAGCGTGCCGCCGCCGCCGCCCAGGCGATAGCTGCTGTTCAGCACCGCCAGCGTGCCGCTATACACGACAGGCTGACCGGCCAACGCGCCGATGAACAGGTTGGAGTAGCTGCCTGTCAGGTCGATGGCTTCGGCGCGGGAGGCCTGCGAGAGCGCGAGGGCGCCGGTGGAATTGCTGCTGATCTCGCCGCTGTTCAGCCACGCATTGGCCGTGGCAAACGCGCCGGTCGCCGCCAACGCGCCGCTGGCATTGATGGTGATGCCGCCCGCCGCCGGCGTCGCGGGAATCGCGTTGGTGCTGGCAAAGCCCAACACACCGTTGTTGATAAAGGTGCCGCCGGTATAGGTGTTGGTGCCCGAGAGAATCAGGTTGCCGGAGCCTTGTTTCGTCAACGCTCCACCCGTCACCAGATTGGTCGCCACGCTGCCGATGGCAGCCGGCGTGAGCGCGCCACCGCCAGCCAGCGTCACCGTCGGCAGGGAGGTATAGCCGTAGCCGTAGCTGGTGATCACGATGTTCGTGACCTTCCCATAGGTGAGCGACCCTTCGCCGAGATCCACCTGCGCCATCGCCGTCGCGCCCGTGCCGCCACCGCCGCTGATGCTGACCGCCGGCGCGCCGATATAGCCGGAACCGAAGCTGGCGAGCGTGATGTTGGTCACGCCATAGCCGGTCGGCGCCAGCAAACTCTGGGCGATGTTGATGGTCGAATTGCTGGAGTCGATGATCGCGCCACCGCTGTAAATGGTGACATTGCTCAGGCCCGTCAGATAGTTCGCCTCGTTGAGGTTGGCGCCGGCCTGAAGCGTGCCGCCGTTGAAGCTGATGAAGGTCATGCCGGCGACAGAGTGGGCGATCTTCTTGGCCATCAGGGTGCCGCCATCGAGCAGGTTGATGAACGTGCCGGGACCGGTTTGTGTCCCGCCCTGCATCATTTCCAAGGTGGCGTTGGCGGTGGCGTCCAGCACGCCGTTGTTGAAAAGATTGACCAAGGCGAAGTTATTGCCGCTGCCCCGGTTCATCTGGAAAGGCTGGCCGCTGGTGCTGACCATGCGGCCGTTGGCGATGTTGAGCACGCCGGTGCTGTTGGCCCCATAATTCATAATGATGTATTGGGCGCCGGTGACCGAGCCGCCATTCAGGTCAAAGACGCCTAAATTGGCGTTGCCGTTGCCGCCGCCAATGCCCAACTGGCCCGCGACGAGCGTGCCGCCGTTCATCTGATAATAGCCATACCCACTGTTCGCGCCGACGTCCAAGACGGCTGTGTTGACCACTGCGATGCCCACGTTGACCGCGCCGCCATTTTGAATCACCGCGCCGCTGGCGCCGCTGCCGTTGCCGATATTCAACTTATACAACGTCAGGTTGGTGTTGATGATGGCCGTGCTCCGGTCGAGGCTGGCGGCGCCGACCAAGGCGGTAGGGTTGCCACTCGTCCCCAGCGTCACGCCATTCACCACGAGCCTGGCGCCCGCCGCGCCGCCGCCGACGATGATCTGCCCGATGGCGTTGGTGCTGGTGCTGTCAAACGTCAACGTCCCGTTTCTGACCGCCGTCGCGCCGGTGTAGGTATTGGTGCCCGTCAGCACCGTGGTGCCCGAGCCCAGCTGGGCCAGGCCGCCCGCGCCGCCGGCGATGTTGTTGCTCACGGTGTAGAGGTCGGCGCGGTTGAAGGCCAGCGTGCCGCTGAGATTGCTGATGGTCCCCGAGCCCAGCGTGGCGGTCGTCCCGCCGTTGTCCACCATCAGCGTGCCGCCGTTGATGATCGTCGGCCCGCTGTAGGTGTTCGCAGCGTCCAGCACCAGCGTGCCGCCACCGGTCTTGGTCAGGCTGCTGCTGCCGCCGATGCTGCTGCCGATGGTGAACACGTTGGACGGCTGGGCGATGTCGAAGCCTGAACCGGCCGCCATCGAGTTCCAGTTGACCTGGCGTCCGTCGATGCTGGTCAACGCCGTGCCGAGAATGCCGAGCAGGCCGCCGTTGAAATTGATAACGCTCGCCGGGCCGCCCAGGTTGGCGTCGCTGACGACCGCGAGTTCGCCGGCGTTGATGTTATTGGTCAGGATCGTGTTGTTGCCCAGCAGTATCAGCGTACCGCTGCCGGTCTTGTTCAGCGTCGCGTCGCCCAAGAGGTTGAGATCGGCCCCGACCACTCCCGAAGCCGCGATGAAGTTGCTGTCGGTCACCGTGAGGCTTCCGTTCAGCACGGTGCCGCCCTGGAGCGCAACGGCGCCGGCCGTCGTCTGGCTGCCGCCGACCAGGTCCAGCGTGCCACCCGCGACCGTGAGCGCGCCGTTCGTGGAGAGCGTATTGTTGCCCGCCGCGAGCCGCAGCGTGCCGTTGCTGACCGTCGTGCCGCCGCTGTAGGTGTTCGTGCCGGCCATGACCACAAAACCTTTGCCTAGTTTGGTCAGACTACCGCTGCCGTCCAGGCCCGGGTTCACCACGAACAGGCCCGAGGGGCTGACGATGTCCAAGGCGTTGCTGCCGGCGAGGGTACTGCTCAACGGATGGACGCTGCCGTTGATGCGCGCGCCCAACACCTGCAACGTGCCCCCGGCCAGGGTCACCGGCGTGCCCGCCGCGCCCAGGTTGGCGTCCAAGCTCACGCCCAGCACGCCGTTGCTGATGACCGTGCCGCCGGAATAGGTGTTCAGGCCCGCCAGCACCAGCGTGCCGCCCGTGGTCTTGACCAGCGGCCCACTGCCCGGCAGATTGAGGTTGACTGCGGCCAGACCCGCGCCCGCGACGAAGTTGCTCATCGCCACCGTCAGCGACCCATTTTGCATGGTGCCGCCCAGGAACGAAACCACGTTGCTCGTCGTCTGGCTGCCCCCCGCGAAATCCAACACGCCGCCGGCCGCCGTGATCGCGCCGTCTGTGGAGAGCATGTCGTTGCCCGCCGCCAGCCGTAGCACGCCGTTGCTCACGGTGGTCCCGCCGCTATACGTCTGGCTGCCGCCGAGGATCAGCGTGCCCGACCCGGTCATGAGCAGGCTGCCGGTACCGCTGAGGTTCGTGTTGAGGGTGACCGTGTTGAGGGCGCTGGCAATGTCGAAGCCGCCGTTGAAGGTGCCGGCGTTGAGTATCCAGGGATTGAGGTTGGTGACCGCGGTGCCCGTGATCTGGAGCAGGCCGCCGTTGAAGTTGATCGCGTTCCCGGCGGCAATGTTGGAGTAGCTGCCAATGCCCAGTGTGCCGGCGCCGATCGTCGTCGCGCCGGTGTAGGTGTTGGTGCCGCCGAGCGTCAACGTGCCCGAGCCCAGCTTGGTCAGGCCACCGCTGCTGTTGAGGGCCAGCGTGCCCGCATCGGCGGGCAGCGTGTAGTTGGTGGCGCCACCGCCGCTGAGGGTGATGGTGGGCGGGGCGGTATAGCCGGAGCCGTTGCCGGTCACCAGGATGCCGGTGACCGTACCTTGCGTGTAGTCGAACAGCGCCACGGCCGTCGCGTTGCTGCCGCCGCCGCCGCTGAGGGAGACCACCGGCGCGCCCACATAGTTGCTGAGCGCGCCGCTGAAGGCGATGTCCACCACGCCGCTGCCGATGGGCGCCAGCAGGTTCTGGTTGATGCTGGCAGTGAAGTTCGAGCTGTCGATGATGGCGCCGCCGCCGTAGACGAACGCGCCATCCACGGCAAACTTTGAATTGGCGTTGGCTCCCATGAAGACGCCGTTGCCGGCGCCGTTAATCTGGACCAGGGTGCCGTTGAAGTTGACCATGCTATAGCTGCCGGTCGCGGCCGCCTGGCCGTTCACATTTTTATAGATAGAGGGCGTCATGAGCGTGCCGCCATTGAGATTGAGGATCGCAATGTTGGTCCCCGAATTGTTCAAGACCACGCCCGTCGTACCGATGTTGACCATGGCGTTGTTCGAAACGGTGACCTCGCCACGGGACGCCGAAACACCCGTGTTGGCGTAGCCGACATATAACCCCTTGGCGCCGGTGTAGCCGCCGGCAAACGAGATGACGCCAGTGCTGCTGAGACCGTTGTTGTTGGCCACCAGGATGCCGGGGGAGGCGGTGGTCTCCACATTGGTGCCACCCGTCTGATACAGCACGCCCTTGCCTGAGTTAGCCACCTTGATCCAGCCGGAACCGGAGTTGGTCAGCGTCCCGCCCGACAATTCGTAGTATCCGTACGCGCCCCCCGTTTGCTGGTAGGCCAGGGCGAAATCGCCGGATGTGGCAATCGTGATGGCGCCGGCTGTTTGATAGATGGCGCCGACGGAACCGGCTTGATTGTCGCCCATCAGGATGCCTTCGCCCGTCTGGTTGAGCTTGCCGCCGGCCATGTAGAGTTGGCCGGTGCCTTGGTTACCCACTTGCAGCCACTTGTTCCCGGTGTAGGCCGCGTTGTTCGTGATGATCAGCACACCCTTGCTGCCGGGGGAGTTGCCGAGGACCATTTGGTTTCCGTTGCGGGTATACGTGCTGTTGCCCTGGAGGATCAGCGTGCCGTAATCACCACTGACGGAGCCGACGTGATCGGCACCGCTGGCATTCGTACTGAGGATCGCACCCGACGCCAGCACTACGGTGCCCATGTTTATTTTGAGGCCCGGGTTGCTGCTGAGCGCCAGCGTGCCGTTGCCGTTGCTGATGACCAGCGTGCCCGAGCCCAGTTTGACCAGTCCACCGGCGCTGCCGCTGGTGTTCGTCAGCCCGCCGGCGAGGTAAGCGCTGTTGGTGGCCACCGTGATGGTGCGCGTGCCGCCGTTGAGGTTCAGCGTATTGACCACCGTCAGGGCATTGTCGGCGGTGACCGCGTTCAGCACAAGGTTGGTCGGCCCAAAATTGGCTGCGTTCCAATTCACCTGCGTCCCGGCGCCGCCGAGGTTGACCGTGACCGGTACGCCAAAGGCGCTGAAGCCCGCATAGTTGGTCAGCGAGATCTGGCCGGAGCCCGTGCCCAGCGCGTTGGTGATGTCGCTGCTGGCCTCCCAGATGGCCGGACTCGCCCCGCCGCCGTTGAGCACGAGGTTGCTGCTCGAGCCCGGGAGGCCCGCGTTCCAATCGGCGCGCAACGTGCCGCCTTTGACCAGGGTGCTGCCTTCGTAGCCGTTCGCCGCGTTCAACACCAGGAGGCCGGCGCCGGTCTTGATGAGGCTGCCGGAGCCGCTGATGTATTTGTTGATGGTGAGGGCCGTGGCGGAGACATCGAACCCGGCGTTGCCGGCGATGCTAATAGTGTTGTTGATGTTGTCGAGGTTGCTGACGGTCGTACCGGTGACCTGTAGGAGACCGTTGGTGAGGTTGAGCATGGTGCCGGCAGGAAGGTTGGAGTAGCTGCCGATGGAAAGTTCGCCGCCATTGATGCTCGTGTCGCCGGCGTAGGTGTTCGTGCCGCCGAGCGTCAGGATGCCGTTGCCTTGCTTGGTCAGTCCGCCCAGGCCGGAGATTTCGCCGCCGAGCAGCAGCGCGCCGCTGCCGCCGAAGGTGGTGGTGTCGGAGAGGATCAGGTTGTTGGCGAGGGAGACATTGCTGACGCTGTTCTGGGTCACGGCCGGCGCCACGCTGCCCACGCCCGTCACGAAAATCAGGTTGCTGCCGTACAGGTTGACGCCCTGGCTGCCGCTGGCGAACGTGAGCTGGTTCAGCTGGAAGCCGTCCGGGCTGCCGCCGATGCCGAGGTCGTTGGTGCTGTTGACCTGCGCGGTGTAGTTCGAGAAGACGATGCCGTAGTTGGGGCTGCCGCCGGCGTCGGGCGGTGCGGCGTTGGTCCAGGTGGCGTCGCTCCAGGCCGTGCCGGCCGCGTTGGTCCATAAAAAGTTGGTAACTATCTGTGCCTCTGATTGTAACGCACCAGAAAGTCCAAGCAGGAAAACGAACAAGCAACATTGTTTTTTCATGGCGCAATCTTTCCGATGGAATCATCCGAGCAAAAACCATCAAGCAACGGGCACCCTAAGCCCCAAAAACACACTCCGTCAACATCTAAATCGGGACCGGATCCCAACCACAACGTCCCGCCTGGCACAGAGCTACAACCCACTACGCAGAAATATTTTGTTGCGCATATCTTCCGGCGCCGCCGGCCCTGCATCCATTCTAAAGCATTTCCCGCGCCGAGGACGCCGAAAACAGCCCAAAGCTGCGGGGCAGCTTGGCCGTTTTAACCGGCACGGCCGCCCGGCGCGCCGGCGGCGGACACGGCGCACTTACCCCTTGCGTCCGGCAACCAGCTGGCGCATGAAGGCGTGCAAGTCCTTGGCGAGGTCCTTGCGCTTGAGCGCGTAGATGATGTTCGTGCGCAGGAAGTCGAGCTTGTTGCCGATGTCGTAGCGCGTGCCCTCGAAGCGCAGTCCGTACATCGCGCGGTCGCGCACCATCAGGCGCATGGCGTCGGTGATCTGGATCTCGCCGTTCTTCCCGGGTGTGGTCTTGGCGATGTAATCGAAAATTTCCGGCGTGAAGACATAGCGGCCGGCGATCGCCAGGTTGCTCGGCGCCTCGGCCACGCTCGGCTTCTCGACGAAGTCCTCGACCAGGTAGAGGCCCTCCTGCAAGCGCTTGCCCTTGATGACGCCGTAGCGGCTGACCTTCTCGCGCGGGACTTCCTCGAGCGCGCAGACCGATTCGTGATAGCGCTCGTACTGGGCGAGCAGTTGCTTCGTCACCGGAATCTTGGCGTCAATCAGCGTGTCGCCCAGCAGGACGGCGAACGGCTCGCGCCCCATGTGGTCGCGCCCGCAGAGGATCGCATCGCCGAGGCCCTTGAGCTCCTTCTGCCAGACGAAGTGGATGTTCGCCATGCTGGAGATGTGGCGGATGGCGTTGAGGTCGCCGATCTTGCCCTTGTCCTCCAGCTCCTTCTCCAGCTCGAAGTTGCGGTCGAAATGCTCCTCGATCGCGCGCTTGCTCTTGCCGATGACCATCAGGATGTCGCGGATGCCGGCGGCGACGGCCTCCTCGACGACGTACTGGATGGTCGGCGTATCGACGATGGGCAGCATTTCCTTGGGCTGCGACTTCGCGGCCGGCAGGAACCGCGTGCCGAACCCGGCGGCGGGGATGATCGCTTTGCGGATGGTGTTTTTCATGGTCAGATGAGCTGGGGTTTCAAGAGCTTGATGCCAAGCGGTTCGAGCTTGTTTTTGAGCGCGGCGAACATCGTCTCGTCGGCATAGGTGCCAACGATGGCGCCGCCGGAGCCGGTGAACTGGGCGCTCGCGCCGACGGAGCGGGCGGCCTCGACCATGCGGATGTTCCCCTGCCCGATCTGGTAGATCGCGCGCCGCTTGTCGAAGCCCGCATTGATCAGCGGCCCGAGCTGGTCCTTCGCGCCGCACAGCAGCAGGTCGCGCACCTGGACGGTCAGGCCGGCCCAGTACTTCATCGCCTCGTGCACGACCGGGTCGCCCACTTCCCAGCGCGCCCGGATGTTGTTGTGGAAGATCTCCGTGCCCTCCGCCAGGCCCGTGCGGTAGGCGATGAAGACCGGCGGCAGCAGCGCCGGATCCAGCGGCTCGTAACGCCCGTACCCCTGCAACTCCATCATGTCCTTGTTGAAGTCCATGAAGACGAGGCCCTGGTAGACCTGCGCCACCCGGTCCTGCAGGCCCGCCGGAATGCACAGCTCGCGGTTTTCCACCGCGTGGATCAGGTTCGCGAGGACGGGCTTGGGGATTTCGACCTGATAAAACGCCAGCAGCGCCCGGAAGTAGGCGGTGATGATCGCGCTCGACCCGGCCAGGCCGACCTGCGTCGGGATGTCGGAGTGGTAGCGGATGGTGAAGTTCCGCTCGTCGAGCGTGATGTGGTTTTCCTCGCAGTAGTCATAGAAGCGCTTCACCGCCGCCTTGAGCAGCCGGATGCCGCCGTAGTAGCCGTGCTGCCGCACGTCCGCCGCGAGCGCGCGGATGCTGTGGAACCGCGAGTGGTCGCGCGCCGCCGGGAGGATCTCCACCTCCGGCGTCTGGTAGAGCAGCACCTCCGCGGCAAAGTTGGCAAACGTGAACGCGATCGTCTTGCCGAAATAGCCGTCCGACGGATTCCCGATCAGCCCCGCCCGCGGATAGGCCTTGGTGTGAATGATCATGGCGGCATCCTAGACGCCGCCCGCCGCGGGTTCAACCTGGAAAATCGCCGGGCTTCAGGCGTGGGGGGCCAGGTGCACGGCATGGTCCCGTTCGCGCGCGCGCAATTCCGTGCGGCGGATCTTGCCGCTGACGGTCTTGGGCAGCGCGCTCACGAACTCGATCAGGCGCGGATATTTGTAGGGCGCGGTGACGCGCTTGCAGTGCGCCTGCAAGTCGCGCTTGAGCTGCTCGCCGGGCGCGAGGCCCTCGCGCAGCACGACGAAGGCCTTGACGATCTCGCCGCGCATCTCCTCCGGCACGCCGATCGCGGCGCATTCCAGCACGGCGGGATGCTCGAGCAGGGCGCTCTCGACCTCGCCGGGACCAATGCGGTAGCTGGCGGAGTTGATCACGTCGTCGGCGCGGCCGACGAACCAGAAGTAGCCGTCGGCGTCCTGCTTGGCGGTGTCGCCGGTGAGGTACCACGGGCCGACGAAACGCGCGGCGTTCTCCTCGGCATTGCGCCAATATTCCTGGAACAGCCCGAGCGGCCGCTGCGGCTCGACGCGCACGGCGAGCTGGCCGACCGCGCCGGGCGGCAGCTCGTGACCGTCCTCGTCCACGATGGCGAGCGTGAAGCCCGGCGCCGCGTGGCCCATCGAGCCCGGCCGGATTTCGCGGCCGGCGCTGCGGAAGTTGCCGACCATCAGCACCGATTCCGTCTGGCCATAGCCCTCGTAAATATCCAGGCCCGTCGCCTCGCGCCACGTCTTGAAGACCGGCGGGTTGAGCGCCTCGCCCGCGCTGACGCAGTGCCGCAGATGCGGAAAGCGATAGCCGCCCAGCTCCTTGCGGACGAGCAGGCGCAGCGCCGTCGCGGGGCAGCAGAACACGGTGATCGGGAAGCGCGTGAGGGCGTGCAGGATGACGTTCGGGTCGAATTTGCCGCGCATGTCGAGCGCGAACACGGCCGCGCCCATCAGCCACGGTCCGAAGAAATTGGACCAGGCCGTCTTGGCCCAGCCGGTATCGGCGAGCGCCCAGATGATATCGTGCTGCCCGAGGTCCAGCCACTGGCCCGTGGCGCGATGGCCCAAGCCGTAGCTGACCTGCGTGTGCAGCACCATCTTCGCCTCGCCCGTCGTGCCGCTGGTGAAATAGATGATGCCCGGATCGCTGCTGCGCGAGGGCTCGTACGGTGGTTTGGCGTCCGCGGCGCGCACGCCCGCGCAAAAATCCAGCCAGCCCGGCTGCGCGCCGCCGACGCTGATCCGCAGCCCGGCAAACGCGCCGACCTTCGCCGCGCCGGCGGCGTCGGTGACGATGCCGCGCACGGCGGCGGCCTGGAGGCGGTAGGCGATGTCCTTGGCCGTGAGCAGCGGCGTGCCGGGGATCGGCACCGCGCCCAGCCGGATCAAACCGAGCATGACGACCCACCACTCCGGCACGCGGTTCAAAATCACCAGCACGCGGTCGCCGCGCGCAATGCCCTGCGCCGCGAAAAACGCGGCGGCGCGGCGCAGCTCGTCGCTCAACTGGCCGAAGGAAAGCTTGCGCTCGTTCCCGTCGACTTCGCTCACCCACCAGAGGGCCAGCGCGTCCGGCCGCTCGTGCCCCTGGCGCTCGATCACATCGTGCGCAAAATTGTAGTGTGCCGGAAGTGCGTCGCTCATGCTGCGATACTTAACAAGTGCCTGCGCGAAAGCCAAGTGCGAACCCGCGCGCGGCGGAAAACGGGGCGAAGGAGGAGCGGAGTGGTAGCGCCGTGGAGCGTTGGGTGATCGTAAAGTCTCGCGGAGCTGGCGGCCCCGCCCGCGAAGAGTTCGGGTGTTGGCATCGTTGCGGTGCCCCAGGGAGTGCGGCAGCTTGCTCCGCCGTGAGCGGTGAACTGCCTCATTCCGCAGCAGGCGCGGCAGCAAGCTGCCGCGTCAAAGGCGCAAGCAAGCTTGCGCAGTCCAAGGCGGATCGGCGCATCACCGCGCCGGGCGCGGGGGGATGGGCGGTTCGTTTTCCCAGCCGCCGCCGAGGGCTTTGTAGATGGCGAGGAGGCCGGTGGCGACGCTGCGCTCGCTTTGCACGAGCGCATCCTGCACGGAGTAGAGCGCGCGCTGGGCGCTCAAGACGTTCAGAAAATCGGTCTGGCCGGCGGTGTAGAGGCGCGTCGCGAGCTCCACGGCCTCCTGGTTCGCGGCGACCGCGGCGGCGAGCGCCTGCCGGTGCTGCTGCTCCTTGCCGTAGGCGACGAGCGCGCCCTCGACCTCGCCCAGGGCCGTGAGCACGGTCTTGCGATAGGTGAGCAGCGCCTGCTGCTCGGCTTCGTTCTGCGCCTCGATCTGCGCGAGCGTGCTGCCGGCGGAGAACAGATTCCACGAGATACTCGGGCCGAAAGCGTAGACGCGGTTGTTCCAGTTTACCAGGCCGGAGCCCGTCGTGCTGGAAGTGCCGAGGCTGCCGGTCAGCGAAAACTTCGGGAAGAGATCGGCGGTGGCCACGCCGATGCGCGCGGTCGCGCCGTGGAGCCCCGCCTCGGCAGCGCGTACGTCGGGCCGGCGGCGCAGCAGGTCGGACGGCAGGCCGGCCGGCACCTCCGGAGGCGTCGGCGGCAGCGGCGCGGCGTTTTCGAGCTCGCCCGTCAGCGCGTCCGGCTCGCGCGCGAGCAGCACGCCCAAGGCGAAGATCGTCTGGCGCGCGGCCGACTCCAGCACGGGCAGCGCCGCGCGCGTCGTGGCCACCAGCGCCTCCGCGTTGGCCACCTCGAGCTTGCCGGCGAAGGCGGGGAAGCGCTTGCGCGTCAGCGCGGCGCTGCGCTCCTGCGCCGCGATGTTTTCCCTGGCGATGGCGAGCTGCTGCTGATAACCGCGCAGGTTGAGGTAGTTCAGCGCGACCTCCGCGGCGAGCGAGACGAGCACCGCGCGGCGCTGCTCCACGCTCGCCGCGAGGTCGGCCTCGGCGGCCTCGATGTTGCGCCGCACGCCGCCAAAAAGGTCTATCTCCCACGCGGCATCGAGGCCCGCCTGATACAGGTCCCCGGACACCGGCACGGCCCCGCCCGTGCTCTGCCGGCGATAGGAACCGGCGGCATCGAGGCCCGGCCAGAAGCCGCCGGCGACGCGGCCGCGCTCGGCGCGCGCCTGCCGGACGCGCGACTCGGCGATCTGCAGATCCAGGTTGGTCGCGAGGGCGCGGGCGATGAGCGAGTTCAGCGTCGCGTCGTTGAACTGCGTCCACCAGTTCGTGAGCGCGACCGGCTGCGTCGCCGCGGTTGCACTCCAGACGGTGGGCACGGGATACTGCGGCGGCTTGTAATCCGGGCCGACCATGCAGCCGGCGGCGAAAAGCAACGCGACGGCGAAAGCGCAACGGGCGGCGCGGAAAAGAAGGTTTTGAACCTCCACCCTCGCAGTGGCGGAGCAGTTTTCCAAGCATTGGAAACGGGGAGCATGGGTTTTTCCAAGCATTGGAAAAGTTAAGCGGGAATTTTTCCGAGCCCTGGAAATAAGCACAGGAAGTTTTCCAAACCTTGGAAATCCAATCCGAACTTCGATGTTCGGTGTTGGATGTGCGGTAGTCGATGCTCGCTTCGCGTTCATGGGGGTCTCATTCATAGCGCAGGGCCTCGATGGGATCCAGGCGCGAGGCCTTCCACGCCGGGTAGAAACCAAAGACGATGCCGACGCTGGCGGAAACGACGACGGCGGAGATGATCGCCGTCACCGAGGTCAGCGTGGGCCAGTGCAAAAACTTGGTGACGAGGAAGGAACAGAGCTCGCCCAGCAGGATGCCGAGGATGCCGCCCGCAAGGCAGAGGATGACGGCCTCGAACAGGAACTGGCGCAGGATGTCGCGGGAGCGCGCGCCGACCGCCATGCGCAGGCCGATCTCGTGCGTCCGCTCGGTGACGCTGACGAGCATGATGTTCATGATGCCGACGCCGCCCACGACGAGCGAGATCAGCGCGACGACGAGCAGCAGCTTGGTCATCAGGTCGGCGATCGAGGTGACCGCCTTGGTCATCTCGGTCATGTCGCGGATGCTGAAATCTTCGGGCTCGCCCTCGCGCAGGTGATGCCGCTCGCGCAGCAGCGCGGTGAGCTGCGCCATGGCGACAGGGATCTCCTCGCTGGACTGCGCGGCCGCGTAGATCTGGTCCACGTTGGTGAAGCGCACGGG
Source organism: uncultured Lentisphaerota bacterium (assembly GCA_903912445.1). Lineage (GTDB taxonomy): Bacteria > Verrucomicrobiota > Kiritimatiellia > CAIQIC01 > CAIQIC01 > DP16D-bin41. Next base: position 32,995 of record CAIWHP010000105.1, on the reverse strand, counting down.
CAGCGGCGTGTCGGCCGCCTGCGTGGCGGAAGGAATGGGGTAGAGGCTGGTCGCCGAGCTTGGATAGAGCTGGTTGAGCGAGTTCACCTGCGAGGCGCCGGCGGAGTTGGCGCTCTGGTTGGCCGTGGTCGCGGAGCTGCCCGAGACGCGGTACTTGATGGTGGTCCAGGGCGCGAGCACGATGTCGTCCTGGTCCATGCCCATCATGTTGGCGCCCTTGCCGGAGAGGAGGCCGATGACGGTGAAGGCGACGTTCTTGATCCGCAGCTCCTTGCCGAGGGGCGATTCGCCGGCGAACAGGTTGCGCGCGACCGTCTGGCCGAGCAGGCAGACCTTGCTGCCGTTGCGGACGTCGCGCTCGGTGAACACCTCGCCCGCGGCCAGCTCGGTCCAGTCGCGCACGGCGAGCAGCTCGGGCGTGGTGCCATAGATGTACATCGGCACCCAGTTGCGGTTGCCGTAGACCACCTGCGTGCGGGCGCGGACGATGGGCGCGGCGGCGCGCAACGCCGGGCACTCGCGCAGCAGCGCCTCGCAGTCCTGCGGCGTGAGCGTCATCGAGCTGCCCGCGCCGAAGCTGATGCCGCCGCTGGCCGCCGTGCCCGGCATGATGAGGAGGTTGTTCGCGCCCATGCTGGCGATCGTGCCCTGGATCGCGGCGGAGGAACCGCTGCCGATCTCCATCATCGCGATCACGGCGGCGATGCCGATGATGATGCCGAGCGTCGTCAGGATGGCGCGCATCACATTGCGGCGCAGCGCGTGCAGCGCCATGCGCAGCGTGCGATAGACCTTGCTCACGCTGCGCCCCCCGCGGCGCCATCCACGATGAGGCCATCGCTGATGCGCACGGTGCGCCGCGCGTAGTGCGCGATGCCGCCATCGTGCGTGACGAGAATGATCGTGAGGCCTTACTCCCGGTTGAGGCGCTGGAACATTTCCAAAATTTCCTTGCTCGTCTTCGAGTCGAGGTTGCCGGTCGGCTCGTCGGCAAACAGCAGCCGCGGCCGGTTGACCAGCGCGCGCGCAATCGCCACGCGCTGCTGCTGGCCGCCGGAGAGCTGCGACGGCTCGTGGTGCATCCGGTCGCCCAGCCCGACGCGCTCGAGCAGCTCCGTCGCGCGCTGCCGGCTCGCACGCTCGGTCAGGTTTTCGTGGGCATAGTTGAGCGGCATGACCACGTTATCCAGCGCGCTCGTGCGCGGCAGCAGATTGAAGCCCTGGAACACAAACCCGATCTTGCGGTTCCGCACGAGCGCCCGGCCATCCGGCGAAAGCCGCGACACCTCCTCGCCATCGAGCCAGTACTTGCCCGACGAGGCGTGGTCGAGGCAGCCGAGAATGTTCATCAGCGTGCTCTTGCCGGAACCGGAGGCGCCCATCAGCGCGACCAGCTCGCCCTGGGCCACGTTCAACGTGATGCCCTTGAGCACCGGCACATCCAGCTCGCCGAGGTGGTAGGTCTTGAAAATGTCCTGGAGTTCGATCAGGTGCATGGCGTCGCTTTAGTGTCGCCGGCCGAAAGGCATCTGCGGCACGAAGGGATTGGTGGGCGTCTCGCTGCCGCTGCCCGTGCCGCCCGCGCCGGCCGTACCGCCACCGCGCGCGCTGCCGCCCGTGCGGTCCAGCCGCACCGTGGCGACGATCACCTCGGTGCCCTCGGCCAGCTTGTCGCTCACCACTTCCGTCACCGCGCCATCGCTCAAGCCGGTGCGCAGGCGGATGGGGCGCACATAGGCGCCGTCCTGCACCCACACCGTGCCGCGCGCCAGCGCCGGGCGGCCGGAGTCGCCGCCGGCCTCGGGCGGTTTGCCGCCGCCGCTGCGCCCTTTGCGACCGTCCGCTGCGGCTTCGCGTGCGTCCGGTGCGATCTGCGCGGGCAACGGCACCCAGCGCAGCGCTGCGTTCGGCACCGTCAAAACATTTTCGTGTTTATCCACGAGGAACTTCGCATTCGCCGTCAGATAGGGCAGCAGCTTGCCGTCGGGGTTGTTCGCGACGACCTCGACCGTGTAGGTGACGACGTTCTGCGTCATCGTGGCATTCAGCCGCACCTTGCCGACTTCGCCCTTGAAGACTTCATTCGGGAAGGCATCCACCGTGAACATCACCGGCTGGCCGGGCTTGATGCTGCCGATGTCGGCCTCGTTGACCGCGATCCAGACCTGGATGCGCGTGAGGTCCTTGGCGATGAGGAACAGGCTCGGCGCGTTCAAGCTCGCGACGACCGTCTGGCCGATGTTCACGCGCCGGTCAATGATCACGCCCTTCACCGGCGACTTGATGACGCAGTAACCAAGGTTGCGCTTGGTGCGCAGCACGGCGGCCTCGGTTTGCGCAATCGCACCCCGCGCCAGCAGGATCGCGGCGGCGGCGACGTCCAGGTCGGCCTGCGCCGCTTCATACGTGCCCTGGTAGGCATCGAACACACTCTGCGCGAGCGCGTCGGAGGGTCCCAGCTTCTGGGCGCGCTGCCAGTCGCGCTCCGCCTGGCGGAACCGGGCCCGGCTCTGTTCGAGGCCGGCCTCAGCGCTGGCGAGCTGCGCCCGCGCCTGCTGCTGCTGGGCCGCCGCCGTCGCGGCGTCGGCGGTGTAGAGCGAATCGTCAATCTGGGCGAGGACCATGTCGGCCTCGATCTGCGAGCCATAGTCGATCGGCTTCCCGTCCTTGTCCTTGCCGAACCGGATGATCTGCCCCGCCACCTGCGCGCCGACATCCACGACCTCCTCCGGCTCGATCGTGCCCGTCGCGCTGATAAGGGCGGCCACCTCGCCCTTCTTCGCCGGCACGGTGCTGAACTGTCCGGCGGCCGCCTGGCCCCGGCCGGACCACCACCATGCGCCTGCGCCGCCGCCCAGGACCGCCACCACCAAAAGCGCCACCAGCATTTTCAGACCCAATTTCATCGCATCGCTCCCGTCACGTTAAAAGTTCCCGCGCATGATGACAGCGCACCCTTCAAAATCAATCCCCGATGCTAACGCTCCAACCCTTGGACCGTTTTTCCAAGGCTTGGAAAAACGGCCGGACGCCGTTCCCCGGACCGGGAAACGGCGTCCGGTAGCAGCGGCTGCGTTCACCGATGATGGCCGCCGCCGTGACCCCGCCCGCCGTGATGGCCGCCGAACAGCAGCGGCAGCCCCGCAAACACCTGCACCACCGGCGGCACGCCATACGCCGGCCGCGCATAGACCACCGGCGCGCGACAAACCACCGGCTGCGCGTAGACGACCGGCGCGGGCTGCAGATAGACCACCCGCGGCGACGTGTAGACCACCGGCGCGGCATACACGACAGGGGCCGCATAGACCGCACGGTGCACGGGGTAGCAACCGACGCTCACCACCGGCGCGCCGCAGCGCGGCGCAGACCCGCCGTGCGGGCTGTAAGCGAAAGCACTCGCGCCACCAGCCAACACACTCACCAGCACCAGGCTCAGCGTTTTCATGATCATTCTCCTTTCAGCGCGGTTGCGCCACTTTCAGAAACCGTAGATCGGCCGCAGCTGGGCATCGCCCGGCAGCGCGGTGTAATACTCGCCGCGCGGGCCGATGAACTCGTTGCCGTAGCGGCGCAGCACGATGGGCGTGTAGCTGCCGTTCGTGTTGTGCACCATCACGGTGACGGTGCTCTGCGCCTGTTCGAGCGCCGCGATGCGGTTGCGCACCGCGTCCTGGCCCTGGCCATACTGGTTGCCGGCCCAGCCGCCGAGCGCCGTGCCGAGCACCGCGCCGAGCGCCCGGTTCTGCCCGTCGCCCACGTTGTGGCCGAGCACGCCCCCAAGCACGCCCCCGAGCGCCGCGCCCAGGACGGTGTTGTTCGCTTCCGCTTGCCGCGCTTGATACGCAGGACTGGCGCACCCCGTCAAACCCACCGCCAGCGCCGCGATCGTCACCACCGCTACTGCTGTCGAAATGCTTTTCATGGTCGGTCCCTTTCTCTTTTCCGGCCGCCCGTGTGCGAGCCGCCGTGCTTACCATCAAAGTCGCCGGGGACCCACCGGCGGTTACAAGGAACAGGGCGCGGGGTGGCAGGGCCGTTGCATCCGGCTGCGGGGCAGGCTGTAGCGGCGCCAGGGTCGAAGCGGGGCGCGCCGCGCCCGGCTCACGCCACGCGGGCAAAATAGAGCAGCGCGAACACCGTCACGCCGTAGAGCGCGATGTCCAGCAGCAGCGGCCAGTCGCTGATCAGGATGTGCTCGGGCCGGTCGCCGCGCTCGTGGCGGTAAACGAGGTCGAGGTAGCGGAAGATGCCGAAGATGACGAACGGGACGGTGAAGACGAGCCGCTCGGTGCCAAATTTGTGGACCGTGTCGGGCCAGAGGGTATAGAGCGCGTAGCAGACGAGGGTGGCGCCGCTGATGGTGGCGATGAGCTGGTCGAGCAGGCGCTCGTCGTACTGTGCCAGGCTGTGCCGCGTGACCGGGTCGGTCTCCTCGGCGCGGCCGAGCATGATCTTTTCGTGACGGCGCTTGCAGAGCGCGAGGAACAGCGCGAGCAGCATCGTGCAGAGCAGCAACCAGGGCGAGATCCGGACGTGCACAGCCGCGCCGCCGGCGAGCGCGCGCAACACGAAGCCGGTGGCGATCACGAACACGTCGAGCAGCGCGACGCGCTTGAGGCCGAGCGTGTAGGCCAGCTGGATCAGCACATAGGCGCCGGTGACGTACAGCAGCTGGCGGGCCACCAGCGCGCTCCACGCGAGGCCGGCCACGAGCAGGACGGCGGCGAGGCCCAGCGCGGCGGTGCGGGAAAGTTCGCCGGCGGCTATCGGCCGGAAACGCTTGGTGGGGTGCCGCCGGTCCAGCGCCACATCGCGGAGGTCGTTGACCAGATAGATGCCGCTGGAGAGCAGGCAGAACGCGCAGGCGGCCTGCAGCGAAGCGAAGAAAAGGTGCCAGTCCTCGTGCTGCTGCCGGTCGCCAAAGGCAAACACGAAGGCGGCAAAGACGATCAGGTTCTTGGTCCACTGGTTGGGGCGCAGGGCGCGCAGCCAAGCCGGCAGCCGCGCGGCACTCATGCGGCGCTCCCGGCGGCGGCGATGCTGCGCGGGTGCGGTCCGCCGCGCGCATGGCGCCGGCAGCCGGCGCGGAAGAGCAGCTTCCAGACCATCCAGCGCGCCTCGCTGACGATCTTCTTGTTCATCTTCGAGGCGCCGGCCCGGCGTTCGACAAAGGTGATCGGCACCTCGGTGAGCCGGAACCCGAGCTGCCACGCGGTGTGGTTCATCTCGATCTGGAAGGAATAGCCGTTGGAACGGATCGCGGCGAGGTCGATGGTCTCCAGCACCGCGCGCCGGAAACATTTGAAGCCGCCGGTCGGGTCCATGACCGGCAGGCCGGTGATGACCTGCGTGTAGAGCGCCGCGCCCTTGCTCAGGAGCAGCCGGTCCATCGGCCAGTTGATGACACGCACGCCGCCGATATAGCGCGAGCCGAGCGCGAGGTCGGCGGTCTGCGCGGCCGCCAGCAGGCGCGGCAGATCGTTGGGGTCGTGGGAAAAATCGGCGTCCATCTCGCAGAGGAACTGATAGCCGGCGGCCAGCGCCCACTGGAAGCCCGCCACGTAGGCGCGGCCGAGGCCCTGCTTGCTCGGGCGGTGCAGGACATGCACGCGCGGGTCGGTCGCGACCATCCCGTCGATCAGCGCCCCGGTGCCGTCGGGCGAATTATCATCCACGAACAGCACGTCGGCCTGCGGGCAGGCGCGCGCGATGGCCTGCACAAGCGGCTGCACGTTGTCCTTCTCGTTGTACGTAGGTATGACGACAATGGCCGGATTCATACGCGAATCCTAGGGCATTCGGCGGCGGCGCGCAAGCCGCGGGACACGAAATTAATTTACGCCGCGCGGCGCATGGCCTACAGTGCCGGCCTCACGCCCGTGGCGGGCGGGACAACGGGAGAACCGGCATGAAGGAGCAGGGTCTGTTTCGGCGCTCGTGGGGGCTCGCGTGGCAGCGGCTGCTGGAGCGCACGGTGCTGCGCCGGCCGCTGGCGCACATGTATCACCTGATCAGCGGCCACATCTATTTCCAGACCCTGAGCGCCGCGGTCCAGCTGGACCTCTTCACGCTGCTCGGCCGGCGCGGCCCGCTGACCCGGGCGCAAATCGGCGAGGCCCTGCAGCTCGCCGAGCAGCCCGCGCGCATCCTGTTGCTCGGCCTCGTCACCTGCGAGCTGCTGCGCCGGCGCGGCGCGGCCTATGCCGCCACGCCGCTGGCCGACGAGCTCTTCAACCGCGACCGGCCGCGGAATGTCGCCGACGTCGTCCTCTGGCAGCACTTCATCAACTACCGCGCGCTGGGCCATTTCCACGAGGCCCTGCTCGCCAACCGCAACACCGGGCTGGCGGAATTCCCGGGCGACGAGCCGACGCTCTACCAGCGGCTCGCGCACAACCCGGCGCTGGAAAAAATCTTTCAGGACGCGATGGAGGCGATCTCGCGGCTGTCGAACCATCTGCTCGCCGAGGCGGTGGACTTCAACCAGTTCCACCACATCGTAGATGTCGGTGGCGGCAACGCGACCAACATCATCCGGCTCGCGCAGCAGCACCCGCAGCTCAAGGCGGACGTGTTCGACTTCCCGTCGGTCTGCGCCATCGCGCGCGAAAAAATCCGCGCCGCGGGCCTGGGCGACCGGCTCGGCGCGGCGGAGGGCAACTGCTTTGCCGACGAGTTCCCGGCGGGCGTGGATGGCATCCTGTTCTGCCACTTTCTGACCATCTGGTCGCCGGAGCAGAACCGCGCGCTGCTGCAGAAGGCCTGCCGCGCGCTCGCGCCCGGCGGCGCCGTGATCATCTTCAACCAGATGCAGCACGACGCCGAGGATGGCCCGCTGAGCGCGGCGATGGGCTCGCCCTACTTCCTCACCCTGGCCACCGGCGTCGGCATGCTCTACACGTGGAACGAGTACGAGGCCTGGCTGCGCGCCGCCGGCTGCACGCGCGTCCTGCGGAAGGCCTTGGTCCGCGACCACGGCGTGATCATCGGGATAAAATAAAAAGAGCGTTGACTCTGCCGCGGCGGCGGCGCAAATTTTGTGGCGTTGGCATTACGTTCCGCGGCGGACCCGGGTGCGGGCGGCAGGGTCCACGACCGGGAATAAAACAGCAAAAGATAAGGGGCACCATGAGAACAGAAGAGCTGGCCGGCTGTGTTGTGCGTTGCTGTCGTGCGGGTGCGGCCCTCGCGGCCCTCGCGGCCCTGCTGGGCCTGGGCCTGTGGCCGGCCCGCGCGGAGGGTTTCCGCAACCCGCCGGAGGGCGGCGCGACGCTCGGCCGGGCCGCCATCAACATCGCGCAGGATGACGACGCCTCCACCGTGGCGCGCAACCCGGCGAACCTTGTGCTGCTGCCCTCGGCCCAGGTGCAGGTGGGCGCAAATGTCATCCATTCCAAGGTCAAATTCACGTCGGCGCTTTCCGGCGTGACCGATACGACCGAAGATCCCTGGAAACTGCTCCCGTACGCGTTTGCGTCCATGCCGCTGAACAAAAACCTGGCGCTCGGCCTCGGCGTGGATGTGCCCTTCGGACAGTCCACCGTCTGGAGCAAGGAGGGACAGTTCCGCTACACGGCGCCCACCTTCGCCGAACTGCGCGTGTTCAACATCAACCCCGCGCTGTCGGCCAAGCTCGGCGACCGCCTCTGCGTGGGCCTCGGCGCGGACGTCTACGTCTCCGACATCGAAATCCGGCAGTTCCTGCCCTGGTCGCAGCTCGCCGGGCCAGGCGCGCCGGACGGCCTCGAAAAGCTCACCGGCAGCGGCGTGGGCCTCGGCGGCAACGCGGCCCTGACGTGGCTGGTCACCGACGGCCAGCGGCTCGCGCTGACCTACCGCTCGCCGGTCAAGGTCAACTACGACGGCCACTTCCAGGTGGACAACATCCCGGCCTTGATGCAGCGGCTCGTGCTGCCGCGCGCGGACTTCAGCACCTCCATCACCTTCCCCTCCACCATCGGCTTGGGGTACAGCTGCCAGCCGGCCGACAAGCTGAAGGTGGAAGCCGATGTGGAATGGATCGAGTTCAGCCGCTACGACAGCCTCGCGCTGGACGCCGCCGGCGATAATCCCTTGCTGCACCCCGCGGGCGACCCGACGCCGCCGACGGCGCCGGCCACCATCCCGCAGGACTGGAAGGACGCCTGGACGGCGGGCATCAGCGCGGAATATCAGTGCTGCCCGGACTGGGCGCTGCGCGCAGGCTATCAGTTCATCCAGAGCCCGGTCCCCGACACGACGCTCGCGCCGACGCTGCCCGACGACGACCGCAGCGTGGTCAGCGTGGGCCTCGGCTACCAGCACGGCGCGCACGCGCTGGATTTCGCGTTCCTCTACAGCTTCTTCCACAAGCGCACCACCACGGCGCAGCCGGTGCCGCCCTACAACGGCACCTATGACATCGCCTCGCAAATTCTGGCCGCGTCCTACACCTTCGCCTTCTAACCGAGCGTGAACTGAACATGCCGCCGATACCACCCGCCAAAGTCCTTGTGATCGATGACGAGCTCGGTCCGCGCGAAAGCCTGCGCATCCTGCTCAAAAATGAATTCCAGGTCTTTCTGGCCGAGGGGGTCACCGTCGGCCTGCGCCTGCTGCAGGAGCAGCACCCGGACGTGATCCTCCTGGACATCCGCATGCCGGGCATCAACGGCATCGACGGCCTGACGGAAATCCGCAAGCTCGACCCGGACGTGGCGGTGCTGATCCTGACGGGCTTCGGTGCGCTCGAGACCGCGCAGGAGGCCATCCGGCGCGGCGCGAACGACTACCTGCGGAAACCGTTCGACACGCACGAGATGCTGGCGAACGTCCGCCAGCACGTACAGCGCACGCGGCTGCTGCGCCGCCACCGCCAGACGTCCGACGAGCTGCGCAAGATCAACCAGATGCTGCTCGACGAGCTGGCGCGTAAGAACCACATGGCCCAGGTCGGCCAGAAGTCGGCCGAGTTCCTCCACGACCTGCGCAGCCCGCTGACGGCCGTGCTCGGCTATGTCGAGCTGCTCGGCGAGGAATTGCGCCAGTCCAAGGAGAAGCTCGGCCCGCAGTGGAGCGAGACCTCCGACTTCCTCCAGAACATCGAGAAGAACCTCGAGCAGTGCCGCGAGATGAGCGCGATGTGGCTGCAGTTCAGCCGCCGGGGCGAGCAGCAGCTGCAAACCCTGGCCATCTGCGACGTGCTGCGCGAGGTCGCCGAAGCCGTGCGGCCGCAGTGCCAGGCCCGCGCCATCACGATGGAGCTGGCGTGCGACCCCGGGCCGGGCGGGCGGATCGAGGCCGAGCACATCCAGTTTGTCCGGGCGTTCAGCAACCTCGTGAACAACGCGCTCGACGCCGTGACGGACGGCACCGGCGTCATCAACCTCCGCTGCGTCTGCGGGGCCAAGGAGGCGGAGCTCCGCTTCATCGACAACGGGGCGGGCATCAGCCCCACATCTTCGAGCCCTACTTCACCACCAAGGGCAAGTCCGGCACCGGCCTGGGCTTGTTCATCACCCAGCAGGTCATCGTGGAGCGCGGCGGCACCATCGCCGCCGAAAGCCAGCCCGGCGCCGGCGCGACGTTCATCGTGCGCCTGCCCCTGACCACCAAGTCATGAACCCGGCAGAGGCCAACCTCGCAGCCGCGCTCGCCGACTGGCGCGCCGCGCTCGGCGCCGCCCATGTGCGCGCCGATGCCGCCACGCTCGCCGCCTACCAGAACAACGTCGGCGGCCTGCCGCGCGCCATCCCCGCCGTGCTGCTGCCCGGCAGCACCGCCGAGGTGCAGGCCGTCGTGCAGATCGCCAACCGCCACCTCGTCCCGCTCTATCCGCTCAGCCGCGGCCGCAACTGGGGCCTCGGCTCGCGCCTGCCGGGGCGCGACGGCGTCGTCATCGTGGACCTCGCGCGCCTGAACCGCATCCGCGACATCAACGTCGCCGGCCAGTACGCCGTGATCGAGCCGGGCGTGACGCAGGGCCAGCTCTACGACCACCTGCAGGCGCACCACCTGCCGCTGCTGCTCAACGTCACCGGCGCCTCGCGCGACACGAGCCTGATCGGCAACGCGCTCGAGCGCGGCATCGGCTACTTTTCGACGCGCGCGCACAGCCTCTCCGGCCTGGAGATCGTGCTGGGCAACGGCGAAATCCTGCGGACCGGCTTCAGCCACATGGCCGGAGTCAAGACCGCCTACGGCTACCGCCACGGCATCGGCCCGGAGCTCGACGGCCTCTTCGCGCAGTCCAACTATGGCATCGTCACCTCCGCCGGCTTCGAGCTGATGCCGAAGCCCGCGGCGGCCATGGCCGTCATCGCCAAGATCAAGCGCAGCGACCAGCTGGCCGCCTTCGTGGAGGCGCTGGCCGACCTGCGCCGCCGCGACGTGGTCCGCAGCGTCTGGCATATCGGCAACCGCGAGCGCACGCAGATCGCGCTGGGCCCGCTCGTCTTCGGCCAGCTCCGCCAGCGCGACCCCGCCGGCGACGGCGCCGCGCTGCGCGCGCGGGCCGAGGCGCTGATTGCCGCCGCCGGCTTTGGCCCGTGGAGCGCCGTCTGCGGCATCCCGGGCAGCGCGGGCGAGCTGCGGCTCGCGCGCCGCGCCATCCGGCAGGCGCTGCGCGGCCTCGCCGAGGTCCTGTTCATCACCGACAGCCTCCTGACGACCGCCGACACGCTTTCGCGCCCGCTCGACTTCATCCCGTGGGTGCGCGACCAGCGCATCATGCTCCACGCCGTGCGCCCGCTCGCCGACCTCGCGCGCGGCATCCCCACCGATGGCCCGATGCAGAGCGTGTGGTGGCCCTTGGGCGAGCTGCCGGAGCACACCAGCGACGATCCCGACCAAAGCCATTGCGGCATGCTCTTTTGCGTCCCCTTCCTGCCGCCGGACGGCCAGTGCGCCAAAGAAGCGATGGACCTGACCTACCAGGTCTATGCCAAGCACGGCTTCACGCCGTTCGTCACCTTGAACCTCGTGGACAGCCGCGCCCTCGAATGCGTCATCAACAACGCCTTCGACCGCCGGCAGCCCGACCGCGTCGCCGCCGCCCACGCCTGCAACGACGAGCTGACCGCCGAGTTCATCCGCCGCGGTTACCCGCCCTACCGCATCGGCCCCCAGAACACCCCGCTGGTCGTGGACGCGGGCGATGTGTTCTGGCAGACCGTGCGCGACCTCAAGCGCGTGCTGGACCCCAACCACATCATCGCCCCCGGCCGCTACAACCTCGTGTGACCGCGGGGGATGCAGCCACGGCGGCACGCCGCCTGCCCGCCCGGCGCCCGGCGCTCACCCACCGCGTCAGCCCGCGGATCCTTCCCCCGCCGGTTTTTCGGCTCGAAATCTGGCGGGGCTGCGCTACAGTCGGCGCGCGCCGCACATCGGACGCAGGAGAACACAACCCATGATGTATCGTGACAATCCGCTCAAGGACATCCCGTGGGCTGACTTTCAGAAGCTCAGCATCGCGGAGAAGGCGGTGCATTTCCAGCGCAACGGGCGGCCCTACCACGCGCTCGTGGCCCAGCAGTTCGACCGCCCGACGCTCGAGCGGCTCTGCGCGCTGGCCACCAAGATCCGCCGCATCGCCAAGACGCGCGGCGGGATGCTCTTCCTGCAGGATCTGCTCCGCGAGAAGCGCGCGATGCTCTACTTCGCCCAGCCCTCGACCCGCACCTTCCTCTCGTTCCACGCCGCCAGCCAGATCGTCGGCCTGCAGCTCGCCAACGTCCGCGACACGACCACCTCGAGCGAGATGAAGGGCGAGTCGCAGGAGGACAGCGTCCGCACGTTCAGCTCCTATTTCGACATGATCATCATGCGCCACCCGGAGGGCGGCTTTGCCGAGCGCATCGCGTGGCTGCTGGGCAACACGACCCGGCCCGTGCCGGTGGTCAACGCCGGCTCCGGCAAGGACCAGCACCCGACGCAGGCGCTGCTGGACATCTACACACTCCAGCGCAGCTTCGAGCCGCTCGGGGGGATCGACGGCAAGACCATCGCCTTCGTCGGCGACCTGCTGCGGGGCCGCACGGTGCGCTCGCTGGCGCTGCTGCTGGCGCTCTACCGCGACATGCGGATGGTCTTTGTCGCGCCGCCGGAGCTGCAGGTCGGCGAGGACATCCTCGCGGCGCTGCGCGCGGCGGGCGTCCAGTACGAGCTCACGGCGGACTTCGCGCAGGTGATGCCCGCCGCCGACGCGATCTACATGACGCGCATCCAGGACGAATGGGACCGGCCGGGCGAGAGAGGGAAGCTCGACGTGTCGCGCTTCCACCTGCGCGCCGAGCACCTCGCCTGGCTCAAGGCCGACGCCGCCATCCTGCACCCGCTGCCGCGCCGCGCGGAGATCGCCCCGGAGATCGATGCCGACCCGCGCGCGATGTACTGGCGGCAGGTCCGCAACGGCATGTGGATCCGCGCCGCGCTCATCCTCGCGATCTTCGAGCGCGACGCCGAGGCCGACCGCTACTACCAGGATTTGACCAGCTAACCAGGAGCCGGCTATGTTGCATCTCGTCAGTATGAAGGAATGGCCGCCGCAGCTCATCGAGGAGGTTCTCGACCTCGCCGACGACATGAAACGGCAGCCCGCCAAGTACGCCATGGCGATGGCCGGCAAGACGCTGCTGATGATCTTCGAGAAGCCGAGCCTCCGCACGCGCGTCTCCTTCGAGACCGGCGTCACGCAGATGGGCGGCCACGCGATCTACTACGACATGGGCACCTCGCCGCTCGGCGCCGGCAAGGAAAACATCGCCGACACCGCGCGCGTCATCAGCCGCTACGTGAACATCGTGAGCGCGCGCCTCTTCAAGCACGAGGTCATCGTCGAGCTCGCGCATCACGCCACGATCCCCGTCATCAACGCGCTGACCGACCACGCGCATCCGACGCAGATCCTCGCCGACCTCCAGACGATCCGCGAGAAGAAGGGCCGGCTCAAGGGCGTCAAGGTGGCGTACTGCGGCGACGGCCACAACAACGTGACGCACTCGCTGATGATCGGCTGCAGCAAGCTGGGGCTCGACATCCGCGTCGCCTGTCCCGAGGGCGGCGACTACACGCCCGCCGCCGACGTGACCCGCTCCGCGACCGGCTTCGCCAAGAAAGCCGGCTCGCAGGTGCTCATCACGGCCGATGCCGCCGAGGCCGTGCGCGGCGCCGACGTGGTCTATACCGACTCGTGGATGAGCTATCACGTCGCGCACGAAAAGCTCGAGGAGCGCGTCCGCGTCTTCACGCCCTACCAGGTGAGCGCCGCGCTCATGGCGGAGGCCGCCCCGGACGCGATCTTCATGAACTGCCTGCCCGCGCTGCGCGGCTTCGAGCAGACCGCCGAGGTCATGGATGGGCCGCAGTCCGTCGTCTTCGACGAGGCCGAGAACCGGCTCCACGCCCACAAGGCGATCCTGGTCCGCTTGCTGGAGGATCTGAAGAAATAAGCGCCGCGCTCCCGGGCCGGGCCACGGCGCCGCCACCGGCCCCCGGCCTTGGAACCGACGGCCCGCCGGGTTTCCACGACTTGGAACACCCTCCGCAGCGGTGAGTTGAGATGCACATTCTTATCGTCAAATTAAGTTCGCTCGGCGACCTGTTCCACGCGCTACCGACCGTCCGCGCCCTGCGGCAGGGGCTCGGCGCGACGGTGGACTGGGTCACGCAAACGACGTACGTCGAGCTGGTGCGCTGCTTCAGCGACGTGCGCCGCGTCATCGGGGTCACGCGCCGCGGCGGCGCCGCCGGCCTGCGGCCCTGCCTGCGCGAGCTGCGCCGCGACCGCTATGACCTGATCGTGGACCTGCAGGGGCTGACCAAGAGCGCGCTCGTGGGCCGGCTCGCGCGCGGCGTGCGCCGGATCGGCCCGAGCTATCACCGCGAGATCTCCCGGCTCTTCTACCATGAGGTCGGCGGCCTGCGGGACAAGAACCGCCATGCCGTCGAGGAGGCGCTCGAAGTCGTGCGCCACCTCGGCCTGCCGCTGCCGGCGACGCCGGAATTTCCGGTCGTGTTCCCGCGGAAGGCCTTTGCCGCCGCGCACCCGCGCATCGCGCTGGCGCCCTGCTCGCGCTGGGAGACGAAGAACTGGCCCGCCGCGCGCTTCGTCGAGGTCGCCCGCGCCCTCCGCGCGCAGACCGGCGCGCACTTCTTCCTCGTCGGCGCGCCGGAGGACCGGGCCGTCTGCGGCACGATCGCCGCGGCGCTCGGCGCGGCGGCGGTTGACTTGTCCGGCCAGACCTCGCTGATCGAACTGGGCAGCGTGATGCAGGCAATGGATCTGGCCCTGACGGTGGACTCCGGGCCGATGCACATCGCGGCCGCGGTGGGCGTGCCAGTGCTGGCGCTGTTCGGCCCGACCGACCCCCGCCGCACCGGGCCCTACGGGGCGCAGCATCGCGTGGTCTCGGCCCCGGTGGCCGACTGCGCCATCTGCTTCCGCGCGCGCTGCCGGCGCGGCGACCTCGCTTGCATGGCGCGTATCACGCCGGACCTGGTGATCGCCGCCGCACGGGAGATGCTCCGCGCATGAGTCTGTCCGAAAACGTGCAGGACCAATTCTCCGTCGCGATCCGCCAGCGCGGCGCGGCCTATTTCCAGCGCGGCCTCGTGGAGCTCGTGGCTGCCGACGTGCTGGCGGTCGAGGCCCACGTGCGCGGCCACACCACCTACGGGGTGACGCTCGACGTGGACGAGGAGGGCCTGCACATCTTTTGTTCCTGCCCCTACTTCGCGGAGCACGGCCCCTGCAAGCACGTCTGGGCCACGATCATGCAGGCCGATGCGGGCGCGGTGCTCCAGCCGCCGGACGCGGAGCCCCTCCCGGTGCACTGCACCGATGCCGGGACCGCCGCGCAGCGGCCGATGCAGCACGCGCCGCCGGCCGGGCAGCCCCCCGCCGCGTTTGTGATGGCGCGTCCGCCGGCGCCGCCGCCGCCGCTCTGGCAGCGGCAGCTGGATGCCGCCTACTTCAACGCACCGCCGCCGGCCACCGGCGCGTGGGCGCGCGAGCACCTGATCCGCTACGCGCTGCTGCCGCCGTCGCACGCCTTCGGCGACCAGCGGGTGCAGGTGGCGGTGGAGTTTTGCACGCGGAAAAAAGCGGGCGACTGGAATACGCCGCGGCCGCTGCGCGTGCCGCCCGCCGAGTTGGAGCTCGTGGGCAACGCGCAGGACCAGCGGCTGCTCGCGCTGCTGCTGGGCGCAGTGGACACCTATGGCGGCTACGTCTACAGCAGCTACAAAACGCCGGCGTGCGTTTCGCTGCGCACACGGGCGCAGGTGGACCTGCTGCTGCCGGAGCTGATCCAGACGGGCCGCTGCTTTCTGCGGCAGGAACGCGCGCCGGACCTGTTGCTGAAAGGCGTGGACACCACCGTGCCCTGGCGGTTCCACCTTGAGGTGCGGCCCACCGGAAAACAAGACATGTTCATGGTGGCCGGCCACTACGCACGCGCCGGCGAGACACTGGACCTGCTGGCGCCCGGCGTGACGGCGCTGCCCGGCTGGCTGCTCAGCAACGGCGTCGCCGCGCGCCTGCAGGACGATGCGACGCTGCCGTTGTGCGAGGCGCTGCGGCTCGCGCAAAACAAGATCCTCGTGCCCGCCGCCGATGCCGATGCGCTCCTGCAGCGCCTCGTGGAGCACGGCCGCCTGCCCGCGCTGACGCTGCCGGCGGAGTGGCAGGTGCGCGACGAAAAGCACGCGCCGCAGTTCCAGCTCGTCATCGGCCGCGCGCTCAACTCGTGGCAGCCCGAGGTGCTCCCGGCGCGCTGCGCGGTCGCCTATGACGGCGTGGCGGTCAATTTTTCCGTGGCGTCGGAAGTTCATTTCGATCCCGTCCGCCGCCGGCTCCTGCACCGCGATGCCGAGGCCGAGCAGCGCGCGCTCGGGCTGCTGCTGGAGCTGGGCCTCAAGCGCAACCCGTACGAAGCGGACTGGCCCTACCAGCTCAACGAGCGGCGCCTGAACCCCGTCGTCTGCCAGCTGCTCGCGCTCGGCTGGCACATCGAGGCGCAGGGCCGCCCCTACCGGCGCGGCGGCGTGTTCAACATGACCGTGAGCAGCGGCATGGACTGGTTCGAGCTGCGCGGCGCGATGGACTTCGACGGGCAACGCGTGGAGCTGCCCGCGCTGCTCGCCGCGCTGAAGAAAAACGAGCCCCTGGTGAAGCTCGGCGACGGCAGCTTCGGCATCCTGCCCGAGGAATGGCTGAAGCGCTACGGCCGTTTCGC
This sequence comes from uncultured Lentisphaerota bacterium, assembly GCA_903912445.1. Taxonomy (GTDB): domain Bacteria; phylum Verrucomicrobiota; class Kiritimatiellia; order CAIQIC01; family CAIQIC01; genus DP16D-bin41. The sequence continues at coordinate 16,775 of CAIWHP010000105.1, read as the reverse complement.
CGAGCTGGGCACGGAGGAGGAAGATCACCTGCGCTTCGCGCGCAACCAGGCCGGCGTGCTCGATGCGCTCCTCGCCGCGCAGCCGGAAGCCACGTGCGACGCGCTGTTCGCCGGCGTCCGCAAGGAGCTCGAAACCTTTTCCACCATCCAGTCCGCCCAGGCGCCCGCCGGCTTCCTCGGCAAGCTGCGCACCTACCAGCGCGAGGGCCTCGGCTGGTTCCATTTCCTGCGCCGCTTCGGCTTCGGCGGCTGCCTGGCCGACGACATGGGCCTCGGCAAAACCATCCAGGTGCTCGCGCTCCTCGAGGAGCGCCGCGCCGCGCGCGCCGCTGGCGCCGATGACGGGCCGCGCACCTCGCTCGTCGTCGCGCCGCGCTCGCTCATCTTCAACTGGATCGCCGAGGCCGCGCGGTTCACGCCGGAGCTGCGCATGCTCGCGCACACCGGCGCCGCGCGCCATGCGACCGCCGAGCAGCTCAAGGACTACGACGTCGTGCTCACCACCTACGGCACGCTGCGCAACGACATCACGCACTTCCGGGACCTCGAGTTCGACTGCGTGATCCTCGACGAGGCGCAGGCGATCAAGAACGTCGCCGCCGCCACGACGAAGGCGACGCGCCTGCTGCGCGCGCGCCAGCGCCTCGCGCTGAGCGGCACGCCGGTGCAGAACCACCTCGGCGAGCTCTGGAGCCTGTTCGAGTTCCTCAACCCCGGCATGCTGGGCGCGGCCTCCGTCTTCAAGCTCGCCACCGCCGAGCCGGACGAGGCGACCCGCGCGCTGCTCGCCCGCGCCCTGCGCCCGTTCATCCTGCGCCGCACCAAGGGCCAGGTCGCCCGCGACCTGCCCGCGCGCACCGAGGAGACCATCTTCTGCGAGCTCGAGCCCAAGCAGCGCCGCTTTTATGACGAGCTGCGCACGCACTTCCGCCGGTCGCTGCTCGAGCGCGTCGAGCGCGACGGCCTGGCGAAGAGCAAGATGCACGTGCTCGAGGCCCTGCTGCGCCTGCGCCAGGCCGCGTGCCATCCCGGGCTCATCGAGAAAAAACACGCCACCGCGCCCAGCGCCAAGCTCGACGCGCTCCTGCCGCAGCTCGCCGAGGTGCTGGAGGAGAATCACAAGGCGCTCGTCTTCTCGCAATTCACCAGCCTGCTCGCGCTCGTGCGCGCGCGGCTCGACGCCGCCGGCCTGACCTATGAATATCTCGACGGCCAGACGCAGGACCGCGAAGCGTGCGTCCGCCATTTCCAGGACGACCCGGAGTGCAAGCTGTTCCTGATCAGCCTCAAGGCCGGCGGGCTCGGCCTGAACCTGACCGCCGCGGAATACGTCTTCCTGCTCGACCCGTGGTGGAACCCCGCCATCGAGGCGCAGGCCATCGACCGCGCGCACCGCATCGGCCAGACGCAGCAGGTCTTCGCCTACCGCCTGATCGCGCGCGACACCGTCGAGGAAAAAATCCTCGAGCTGCAGAAGACCAAACGCGCCCTCGCCGACGCCATCATCGGCGCCGAAAACAGCCTGCTCGGCGGCCTGCAGCGCCAGGATTTGGAGTTGTTGTTGAGCTGAAATCGTGGCAGGAATTCCGCCGTGCATAAACCTTTCCAGACCTTGGAAACCCCGACCGCCGGTTTTTCCAAGCCTTGGAAAAACCAAGGCGCGCCGTTTCCAATGCTTGGAAACGCCGGTGTGCGCCCTGCGGGTGATCACCGTTTTCTGGTGGGCCGGGTCTCCGACCCGGCGCCAACAGCGCCCCGCCTGCCGCAACAAATTCCACGCTCCTTTCCCGGCCGAGGAATTGACGTCATGAAATTCAGCTCTCCACTGCTGCTCGCGCTGCTTGTGCTCTGCGGCTGTCACTCCGCAAAACAGAAGGCCGCCGCGCCCGTCGCGACCACGCCATCGGCGCCGGCCCAACCGCCCGCGCCGCCGCCGCTGGTCCGGCCGGCGGTCTTTTGGCCGCTGGACGCCGGGACCCGCTGGACCTATGCCGGCACGGTCATCGACGGGGCCAGCGGCGTGGGCAGAACGAACGCCGTGCGGCTGACCTGCGTGGTCAAGGAGACGCAGACCCTGCGCGGCCACCAGCTGGCGCGCCTGAACTGTTTCCCTCCGGCGCTTTCGCCGTGGGATGGCGCGCCGACCAACGCGCCCTATGTGCTGCTGCGGACGCCGGCCGGCGCATGGCACGCGATCGAGGCCACCCAGGCGCGGCCGGTGCTCGCCCGCCTCGCCGACCCCAAGGATGCGCTCGACGACCTGCTCACCTTCGAGACCCAGGTGCTCGCCGAGCCGCTCAAGGCCGGCCTGCGCTGGGGCGACCCCGTGGGCATGCAGCGGCTCGACGGCCTGTATTGCTGGGTCACCGGCACACCGCGCGCGGCCTCGCTGGCGGAGATCGCCGGGCTGGCCAAGGATTGGCAGCTGGATGTTTTTCCGGTTGTTTTCCGCACCCAACCGGATCAGCTCGACGTGCAATTCGCGCCGACCATCGGCATCCTCGCCACCGACTATGTCCATCACGGGACCCCCGGCGAGGTGCATCTGCGGCTGATCGAATTCCATCCCGCCCCGCCACCGGCGTCTGCCGCACACCAACCTTGATCCCGCGCAGGCCGCGCGAAGGCACCATGAAGGCCAAACCATTTTCGCTGCCGGCCGTCCTGATCGCCGTCCAGCTGCTGGCGGCCGGCAACGAACCGGAACGACCGCCATCCGCTGCGGCGCCGGCCACCACCGCACCGCAGTGGGTGCTGCCCGTCATCCGTGTGCCGCACCTCCAGCACCGCACTTTCGAGAGCGTGGCGGCGCAGACGAAGGTCAGCTATTTCGTCTATACGCCGGCGCTTTACGACACGGAGCCAGAGCGGCGGTTCCCGGTGCTGTACTGGCTGCATGGCACGGGTGGTGGGCTCGCGGGCCTGCGGCCGCTGGTCACGCACTTTGACGCCGCGATCCGCGCGGGCAAGACGCCTCCCATGCTCATCGTCTTCCCCAACGGCCTCGCCAACAGCATGTGGTGCGATTCCAAGGATGGGAAAGTGCCGATGGAAACCATCCTCGTGAAGGAACTGCTGCCGCACGTGGATGCCACCTTTCGCACCAGCGCCACGCGCACAGGACGGCTCATCGAAGGCTTCAGCATGGGCGGCTACGGCGCGGCGCGACTGGGCTTCAAGTATCACGCTCTGTTCGGCGCGGTCTCGATCCTCGCGGGCGGCCCGTTGGACCTGGAATTCAAGGGGCCGCGCGCCAGCGCCAACCCCGCCGAGCGCGCGGAGATCCTGAAAACCGTCTTCGGCGGCAGCCTGGACTATTTCAAAGCACAAAGCCCCTGGGTACTGGCGGAGCAGAACGCCGCGGAGGTGCGCGGCCGGACGCGCGTCCGCATGGCGACCGGAGAGCGCGACTTCACCTTCGACCTCAACCGCGCCTTCTCCCAGCGCCTCGAAAGCCAGCACATCCCGCACACCTTTGCGGCGGTACCCGGCGTGGGCCACGACACGATGGCGCTGTTCACGGCCCTCGGCGAGGAGCAGTGGGCGTTTTATCGCCAGGTCTTCGGCGCGGCCGCCGCCGCGCCAGCGGACCAACCGCCGGCGCCACCCGGCGCTGCGCCTGCGCCGCGGATCGAGAACTTCCTGTTGAACGGCGAGCAGTGGACCTGCACCGCCGGGGGCCAGCCCTTGAGCGGCATCCTGCTCAGGCCGGAAGGCAGCGGCCCTTTTCCGGCCATCGTCCTCAGCCACGGGCTGGGTGGCCAGGCGCAAGACATCGCCCGGTCCAAGGGGCGGGAACTGGTCACCTGGGGGTTCGTCTGCATCGCCACGGATTACACCCACACCCGCCGGGCAGGTGCCGGCCCGTCCGGCGCCCGGGGGCGGTTTGCGGACGTGGACTTCACACAGGCGGGCGCCCGCCCCGAAAATATCCGCCGGGCCTTGGCGTGCCTGGAAATCCTGCGCCAGCAGCAGGACGTGGACCCGCGGCGCATCGCCACCTACGGCCACAGCATGGGCGCCTTTGTGACGATCGCGCTGGCGGCCGCCGCCCCGGACAAACTCGCCGCCGCCGCCATCACCTCGGGCGGCGTCTTGACCGTACCGGGGAGCACCGCGGCCGCGCCGACGACGAATGTGGCGGCACAGGTGCGCGTGCCGTTTCTGATCCTGCAAGGAGCGCTCGACCATACCGTGCCGCCGGAGAGTTCCACGCAGTTCCAGCACGTGCTGGACACGAACAGGGTCCCCAGCGAACGCCATGTGTTTGAAGGTGTCGGCCATAACGTGCCCACCGAACGGGCTGACGAGGTCAACCGCCTCATGCGGGCCTGGTTCACAAAGCACAAGGTGTTGGTACCGCCCGTCTCCGTCCGGGATTCAGGTAAATAGCCCTGCCCTGCCCTGCCCGCCTGCCGAACATAGCCAGAACGCCGGCTGGCAGATGGGCGGTGTCCTGCGACCAACCCGCCACCGAAGAAGCAGGGCTCTGCGGACGATGGCTCCACTCCGTCCGCGCGTCTATCCCCGGCTGACCCAGCGCAACACCGTGGGTAATAAAAACACTCCTTGGCCCGTTGTATGAAACAGGAGACCAGCACTCAGCACGCTGTCTGCGAAGTATCGGCGCAGGTGACTTGGCAAGGTTTGGAAAGGCTGAAAGATGACGGCAATGGAAAATAGAACCACGCGGCGCGAGTTCATTAAAACCGGGGCCGCCGGCCTGTGCGTCTGGGCGCTGGGCGGGCGCGGCGCGGCGGCCGAAGCCGGGTCACACGCCACCGGATCAACCGCGGCCTATAATGTCATCCTGCTGATGACCGACGAACACACACCCCGAGTCCTCGGCTGCTACGGCGACCCGCTGGTCCAGACGCCGACGCTGGACGCGCTCGCGGCAAAAGGGGTGCGCTTCACCTCCGCCTATTGCCAGAACCCGATCTGCGTGCCCTCGCGTGTTTCGCTTGTGAGCGGCAGGATGCCGAGTCATCTGAACACCTACGGCAACACCGTCAACCAGACGTACACAGGTATCGACACGCTGTCCGATGTCTTCGTGAAGGCCGGATACCGCACGGCTTGGTTTGGCAAAACCCACTGGGGCAATCCCCGGTTCCTCGAGACCGGCAACGGGAACAAGAACAAGCAAGCCGCCAAGGGCGAAAAGGATGAAAGCTTCGGTCGGCTCCCCCAGGAGTCGCAGCTTTCCACGTGGCCGGTGGAAAATAACGCGGAACATCTGACAACCGGGGAGGCGCTGGCCTTTCTGGAGCAGAACAAGGCGAAGCCGTTCTTCCTTGGCGTCTCCTTTGTCAAACCGCACTTCCCCTTCACGATCCAGCAGAAGTATTACGACCTGTACAAGGGCAAGGTCAGCCTGCCACGCACTTCAAAGCAGCTGCTGGAAGAGCTGCCCGTGGTCTCGCAGCAAGAACGCAAGAAGTACAACCACGCCGGCGCTTCTGACGAAGACATCTTGCGCACCAAGGCCCTCTACTACGGCATGGTCACCTATGTGGATGAGGAGCTTGGCCGCATTTTGCAAAAGGTGGACGCGTTGGGCCTGCGCGACAGGACCATCATCATCTACACCGCGGATCACGGCGAAATGCTCGGCGACCGCGGCCTCTGGTACAAGAACAGCTTCTACGACGGCTCGGCCAGCATCCCCTTCATCTGGTCCTTCCCCCAAGCGTTCTCGCAGGGCAGGGTCGTCGCGGCGCCGGTGATGAACATGGATATTTTCCCGACACTCTGCGACCTCTGCCGGCTGCCCCAGCCGGCCGGACTGGAGGGCAGCAGCCTGCTGCCGCTGCTGAAAGGCGTGGAGGAGGGTCTGGACCGCGTGGCGCTTTCCGAGAATTACCGGTCCGGCTTTGCGGGGCGCATGATCCGTACGGCGCGCTGGAAGTACTTCTTCTACACCGATGGCGAAGAGTATCTCTACGACATGCAGGCCGACCCCGGCGAAGAGCACAACCTGATCCAGCACCCTCAGCACCGGAAACTGGCGGACGGGCTGAAACAGCAGGCGTCCGCAGGCTGGACCGGGGCCCCTCAGGGCAAAGGCAAGAAACACCCGAAAAAGTGAGGGCTCCCCATCGGGCGCAGCACGCCCGACCGGCTTGACCGGCCCTGCGCGCCGGCTTTAGATGCCTTCGCCATCCTTGACCGCAGTCGGATCCACGAGACCCCAGCGGACACGCTGCCAAAAGCGCTCGTGTGCGTAAAAGGTACCGATCTTCATGACGAAGTCGATGCCGCCGATGACCAGGCCCGCTTTGACGGAGCCGGTGACCAACCACGCCGTGACCGCCGTAAAGATCAGACCAAAAAAGCGCCAGCTGACCGATTTCACCAGACTGCGTTTATGTGATTCCATGGGATGCCTTGTGGAGTTGGGATTTGATCATGCACGCGGCTCAAATGGCGTAGCCGCCGTCGCTGACGGCGGGCGGCACCGCGGGCGGCGGATCGGCGATCATGCCGGCGGCGACGGTCTCGTTGGTCGCCTCGTCGACGAGGATGAAGCCGCCGGTCTGGCGGTTGCGCCGGTAGCTATCAAAGGCCAGCGGCGTGAGCGTGGTCAGGCGGATGCGCCCGATATCGTTGAGCCCCAGCGTCGCGGCGGGCTCCGGTTCCAGCGTGTCGATGTTCGTCCGGTGGCGCAGCAGGCGCACGATGGCGCGGGTGTTGCGCGTCGCGTGCTTGAGCGCGTACTTGCCGTTGAGCTGCAGCGGGCGGGCGCTCATCCAGCTCACGTCGGCCTCGATGTCCTGGCCGACGCTGGGGACATTGTCGGGCTTCACGAGCATATCGCCGCGGCTGATGTCCACGTCGTCGGCCAGCAGCAGCGCGACCGACATCGGCGCGTAGGCGGTCTGGCGCGGACCCTCGAGCGTATGAATGCCGGTGATGCGCGTCGTGCGGCCGGAGGGCAGCGCGACAACGTCATCGCCGACGCGGAACACGCCGCCGGCGACCTGGCCGGCGTAGCCGCGGAAGTCGTGGTGCTCGTCGGAGTTGGGCCGGAGCACGTACTGCACCGGGAACCGCGCGTCCGTCAGGTTTTGATCGCTCGCAATATAAACGTCTTCCAGATGGCGCAGCAGCGGCGGCCCTTTGTGCCACGGCATGTGCGTGGAAGGGTCCACGATGTTGTCGCCGTTGAGCGCGCTGACCGGGATGAAGGCGATGTCGCGGATGTCCAGGCGCGTCGCGAAGCGGGTGAACTCCGCGCTGATCCGGCTGTAGATCTCCTCGGAATAGCCGACGAGGTCCATCTTGTTGATGCACAGCACCAGGTGCGGGATGCGCAGGAGCGCGGCGATGTAGGCGTGGCGCCGGGTCTGCTCGATGATGCCCTGCCGGGCGTCGACCAGCACGAGCATCAGGTTGGCCGTCGAGGCGCCGGTGACCATGTTGCGCGTGTACTGCACGTGGCCCGGCGAGTCGGCGACGATGAACTTGCGGTGCGGCGTGGCGAAGTAGCGGTAGGCCACGTCGATGGTGATGCCCTGCTCGCGCTCCGCGCGCAGGCCATCGGTCAGGTTGGCCAGGTTGATGCGGCCGCCGCCGGTCAGGTCGCTGGAGCGCTCGAGCGCCTCAAGCTGGTCCTCGAAGATCTGCTTGGAGTCGAACAACAGGCGGCCGATCAAGGTGCTCTTGCCATCATCCACGCTGCCGGCGGTGACGAAGCGCAGCAGCTCGGTGGACGGGGCTGGGGTTGCAATGCTCATGATATTCTTCCTTCGAAAATGCCGTTCAGAAATAGCCTTCGCGCTTGCGGTCTTCCATGGAAGTTTCCGACCGCTTGTCATCGGCGCGCCCGCCGCGTTCGGTCACGCGCGCGGCGGCAATCTCGGTGATGATGTCGGCGACGTTGTTGGCGGCGGACTCGATGCAACCCGTGCAGGAAATGTCGCCGATGGTGCGCACGCGCACCGCCAGCGTCCGCACGTCCTCCTTCGGCCGCGGCTGCAGCAGGGGGCTGACCGGCAGCCACTGGCCGTCGCGCCGCACGACCTCACGGCGATGCGTAAAATAGATGGAGGGGATCTCCAGCCGCTCGCGAAGGATGTACTGCCAGATGTCCAGCTCCGTCCAGTTGCTCAACGGGAAGACGCGCATGTGCTCGCCGGGGTTGATCCGGGCGTTGAACAGGTTCCACAGCTCCGGGCGCTGGTTCTTCGGGTCCCACTGGCCGAAGGCGTCGCGGAACGAGAAGACCCGCTCCTTGGCGCGCGCCTTTTCCTCGTCGCGCCGCGCGCCGCCGAGCGCGGCGTCGAACTTGAACTCCTCCAGCGCGGCCAGCAGGGTCGGCGTCTGGAGCCGGTTGCGGCTGCTCTCGCCGGGCGTGGCACGGGCGATGCCTTGGGCGAGGGCCTCCTCCACCGTGCGGACGATCAGCTTCTCGCCGAGCTCAGCCGCGCGGCGGTCGCGGAACGCGATCAGTTCCGGGAAGTTGTGCCCGGTGTCGATGTGCAGCAGCGGAAAGGGAAAGCGCGCCGGCCGGAACGCCTTCTCCGCCAGCCGCAGCATGCAGATCGAGTCCTTGCCGCCCGAGAAGAGCAGGACCGGCCGCTGAAACTCCGCAGCCACTTCGCGCAGGATATGGATGGATTCGGCTTCGAGCGCTTCCAGATGGCTCAGGATATAGGTTTCCATGATCATTCCTTAAACTTTTGACTGACGCGCGTGCGTGTGCAGACCGCACTCCTTGTGCTCCGGGTTTTCCCACCACCAGCGCCCCGCGCGCTGGTCTTCGCCGGGGGCGAGGGCGCGCGTGCAGGGCGCGCAGCCGATGGAGACGTAACCCTGGTCGTAGAGCCGGTTGTACGGCAGCCTGTGCTCGTGCACGTAGCTCCACACCTGTTCCAGGGTCCAGTCGGCGAGCGGGTTGATCTTGACGATCCCGCCATGCGCGGCGTCGGTCTCGACCACCTGCAGCGCGGACCGCGTCACCGCCTGCTCGCGGCGCAGGCCGGAGATCCACGCCTGTAAGCCGTGCAGCGCGCGGCGCAGCGGCTCGACCTTGCGGATGAAGCAGCACTCCTGGCGCGCCGCGACCGACTCGCGGAAGGAGAACAGGCCCTTCTCGCGCTCCAGCGGCTCCACGGCTTGGTGCTTCGGGAAGTACCACTCGATCCGCAGCCCGTAGCGGCGGCGGACCGCCTCGGCGCACTCGTAGGTCTCCGGGTTGAGCCGCCCGGTGTCCAGCGCGAAGACCCGCGCGTCGGGACGGACCGCGAGCAGCAGGTCGATGAGGACGAGGTCCTCCAGGCTGAAGCTGGAGGCCAGCGCCACGGCGGGGTGATAGAGCTCCAGCGCCCGCCGCAGCACGACCGCCGGGTCGGCCTGGTTGACCTGCCACTGCGCAGACAAGGCCGACGAGGCGGCCGGAGCAAGTTCATTTTTCATTGTCTAGTTTCTCGATGGTGTTTATTGTATATCATGGGGCGGCCAGCGTCAAGGGCGCGAATGAAAAAACTCTGCGCCCCGCGCCCTTTCCACGAAAACCCTAGTGTTTCGCTGGTGTTTTACCGGTTATTGCCGTTGACACCCTGTGGGGGCGGCACTATCGTCCGGCCGCACAAAAGCCCGCTTATGAAAGCCCAAAACGAACTGACCGCGGTCGAGCGCGACAAGCTCGCCATCAACCCCGACTTCGACTTCAAGCGCGACATCGCCGCGCGGTCCCTGGAAGCGATTGCGCCCAACGAGCTGGCGATGTTCAAGTGGACCGGCATCTATCAGCAGTTCCAGCGCGGGTTCTTCATGATGCGCCTGCGCATCCCCGGCGGCCGGCTCACGGCGGACCAGCTCGACCGCATCGCCGACCTGGGCGACCGCTATGCGCAGGGCGAGCTGTGCCTGACCACGCGCCAGACGCTCCAGTTCCACTGGCTGCGCAAGGACGACCTCTGGAGGGTGCTCGAGAGCGTCGCCGAGGTCGGCCTCGACACCAAGAACGCCTGCGGCGATGTCGTCCGCAACGTGATCACCTGCCCGCTGCAGGGCGTCTGCCCGCACGAGGTCCACGACGTGCGCGCGATGATCGAGACGCTGGCCAACGATCCGGAGCTGAAGGACCAGCAGCGCAACCTGCCCCGCAAGCACAAGATCGCCGTCAACGGCTGCGGCCGCGCGTGCGGCCTGACGCTGATGAACTGTCAGGGCTGGTTCCCGGTGCGCCGCCCCACCCCCGGCGGCGGCGCGGAAATCGGCTGGCGCTGGTATGCCGGCGGCGGCCTCGGCGCGCGCCCCTTCATGGCCAAGTGCATCTATGCCTGGGTGCCAGAGAATATGGTGCTGCCGGTGACGCGGGCGTGCGTGGAAGTTTTCCGCCGGCTCGGCGACCGCCGGGTGCGCGCCTTCGCGCGCCTGAAGATCGTCGTGGACAAGTTGGGTGCGGCCGGCTTCGCCGACCAGGTCGAGGCCGTGCTCCGCGAGCGCGGTTTACCAAGCCTTGGAAAAACCGACGATCCCGCTTTCCAATGTTTGGAAAAGTTGGAGCGACCCACCGGCGCCATGGATATCGCGCCCGCTTTTTTGGTCGGACAGCCGGTGGTTCCGCAGCACCAGGCGGGCTTCAACACGGTGCGCGTACTGGTGCCGCGCGCGGAGCTGAGCTGTCAGCAGGCGCGGCAGCTCGCCGCTTGGTCGCGCGAATTCGGCAACGGCACGCTGATGCTGACGACGCGGCAGAATCTGCAGTTCCCCTTTGTGCCGGACGCCTCCGTCGCGCCGTTGCAGGCGCAGCTGCGCGCGGCAGGCTTCGCCCTCGACGGCTTCGAGCAGCTCCCGGACGTCGTCGCCTGCGTCGGCACGACGGTGTGCAATCTGGCGGTCGCCGATACGCCCAACGCCTGCCGTCGGCTGCGCGAGGCGCTGACGGCGGACCGCGCACTGTGGGAGGCCGTGGGACCGCTGCGCGTCCACCTGAACGGCTGCCCCAACTCCTGCGCGCAGCACTGGATCGCCGACCTCGGCCTGCGCGGCATGCGGCGGCGCACGGAGACCGGCAGCGAGGAAGGTTTCCAAATCTGCCTGGGCGGCGACCAGGAAGGCGCGGGCCATATCGCCCAGCCCGTCTGCGAAACCTCGGCTTCCGCGCTGGTGCCGACCGTCCGCCGCGTGTTGGAACTTTATCTCGCGAAGCGCAGCAGCGCACAGGAGCTGTTCGGCGTGTTCGCGCGCCGCGTCGGCCCCGCGCAATACGCCGAATGGCTGGGCGCGCCCACGCTCCCGGAGGAGCCGGTCAACGAAACCAACCAGCGCTTGCGCGCGACCTTCGACCGCGCCGTCGCGGACACGGAGTGAGCCGCCCCATGAGCAACACCCCGGGCAACCTTTTGCAGCAGGCCGGCACGCTGCTGGCACAGCATCAGCCGGACGCCGCGCTCGAGCTCCTGCGCGACGCCGCTGCGCCCAATACGGCGGCGCGCTGCGCGCTGATGGCGCAAGCCTACTTCCAGCGCGGCGATGCGCGGGGCGATGTCTATAGCAGTCAATTCTATGCGCGGCGCGCCATGGCGCTGGGCTCCACCGCGCCGCGCATGCTGGCGCTCTGCGCCATCGCGGCTTTGCGTAAGGAACTCTATGCCGAGGCGGCGGACCTGTTCGCGCGCTACGTCACGGAGAATTCCGCCGCCCCCGCGCAGCATTTGCGCGGGTTCGCGCTGCTGCGGGCGGGCCGGAACGCCGAGGCGCTGCCGTGGCTGGAGCGCGCCGCACGGCTGGAGCCGGACCACACGCAGTTCGCCGCGGCGGTGAGCGCAGCGAAAGAAACACCGGGGAAAGTTTCCCCGCGCACGTGGCAGAAGACCGGCCGGCATCTCGGCGGCATCGCCGATGCGCGGCCCGCCGCCGTCCCCACCCCCTTGGACAGCTACGTGCTCTCGACGCTGGGCGGCGTGGGCGCTGCGCCCAAGGACCTGGACTGGCTGGGCCACAATATTCCGTGTCAGCAGGCCTGCCCGGCGGGCACCGACATCCCCGGCTACCTGGACGCGATCCAGCAGGGCGACTATGCGCGCGCCTATGAAATCAATCTGCATGACAACGTCTTTCCCGGCGTGCTCGGCCGCGTCTGCGCCCGGCCGTGCGAGGGCGAATGCCGGCACGGCTGGGAGGGCCTCGGCGAGCCGGTGGCCATCTGCCATTCGAAGCGCGCCGCCGCCGACCTCAAGGCGCAGGGCCTGACGCTGCTCGCGCCGTGGTTTCCACCCACGGGCCGGCGCGTCGCAGTGATCGGCTCCGGCGTGGCCGGGCTGGCGGCCGCGCGCAACCTCGCGCTGCTGGGCCACCAGGTCACCGTCTTCGAGAAATATGAGCGGCCCGGCGGGATGATGAACCAGGGCATCCCGGAATTCCGGCTGCCGCGTGATGTGATCGACCGCGAGGTGGAGCAGGTGCGCCGGCAGGGCGTGGAGATCCGCTGCAACGTCGCGATCGGACGCGATATCACCCTGCAGCAGTTGCGCGAACAGTTTGACGTGGTCGTCATGGCCTGCGGCACGCTCCGGCCCAACCTGCTCAACATCCCTGGCAAAGAACTCGCCGGCATCCAGCACGGGCTGGCGTTCCTGCAGGCGGCGAACGAGCGGCGTCCCGTGGGGCTGGGCCATCACGTCGTCGTCATCGGCGGCGGCTTCACGGCCATGGACTGCGCGCGCACCGCCGCGCGGCTGGGCGCCGAGACCATCGACCTGGAGCTGGAAAATACGCGCGACGGCCAGCCGGCCCTGCTCAAGCTAAAGGGCGAGTCCGTCAAGGTGCTCTACCGCCGCTCCCAGACCGAAATGCTCATCACGCCGGGCGAGTTGGAAGAGCTGGACCACGAAGGCATCCCGATGCACTTCATGGTCGCGCCCGTCGCCTTCGTGGGCGGCCCCGACGGCCGGGTCCGGGCGATGCGTTTCGTGCGCACGGAAATGGGCGCGCCGGACGCGAGCGGCCGGCGCCGCCCGGTCGAGATCCCCGGCTCGGAATTCGAAATCCCCGCCGACACGATCCTGCTGGCCACCGGCCAGTTTCCGGACACTACGTGGCTCGAAGCGGACCTGCGCGGCCAGCTGGCGGATCACGAGGGCTGGCTCAAGAGCGGCCGCGCCGCCGCCACCGCGCTGCCGGGCGTGTTCGCCGCCGGCGACTTTGCCACCGGCGCCAGCTCGCTGATCCAGGCGATCGGCCACGCGAAGGACTGCGCCCGCCAGGTGGACCGCTTCCTGATGGGTACCGACCGCCTGCGCGACGTCGCCCTCGTCGGGGACGCCGCGCAGACCGGCCGCAGCCGCGAGATGGACGCCGTGCCGCGCGAGCCGATGCCGATGCTGCCGCTGGAGCAGCGCACCGCCGCGACGGAGGTCGAGCAGGGCCTGGCGCGCGACGGCGCCGGGACCGAGACGCAGCGCTGCTACCTCTGCCACTACAAATTCGAGATCGATCCCGACCGCTGCATCTACTGCGACTGGTGCATCAAGGCCAAACCGCGCCCCGACTGCATCCTCAAGGTCGGCGCGCTGACCCACGACCAGGCCGGACGCATCGTCGAAACCCAACGCGCCAAAAACACCGAGGAGACGCGGCTGATCTGGATCAACCAGGACGACTGCATCCGCTGCCGCGCCTGCGTGGACGCCTGCCCCGTGGATGCCATCAGCCTGCAGCGCGTCAGCCTCCGCCAGCAGCGCAGCGCCGACGGCGCCCTGACCGTGGACCAGCCCGCGCGGCACGAAACTGCGACCGGAAAGTGATCCGCATATTACATGGATTTTCCGGCGGGGATTTTTCCCATGTAGGGGCGCAGGCTTGCTGCGCCCAATGGGCGTCGCATGCGAAACGAACGGGCGCAAAAATAATTCCTTCATGGTCGAGGCGTCACATGCCACCGCCCACCGCATGGCGCGACCAACCCGCATGGGCGCAGCAAGGCTGCGCCCCTACAGCTTTTCCCACGGCACCCAATCACCAGTGACGAACTGCTACTGACAACACACAACTGACTACGGACTACTGACAACTGACTTTCCGCTCATGCTCTCCCATATTTTAATTGGCTTGTGCGCGCTATTAACTGGTTTGGCCAAAACCGGCCTGCCGGGCTTGGGCGTGCTGGTGGTGCCGCTGATGGCGATGGCGGTGCCGCCGCGCGAATCCACCGGGATGCTGCTGCCGATGCTGATTGTCGGCGATATTTTCGCCGTCACCTACTATCACCGCCACGCGGTCTGGAGTCATCTGTGGCGGCTGCTGCCGTGGGCGTTCGCGGGCATCGTGGTCGGTTGGCTGGCGCTGGGGAAAGTGAATGACGCGCAGCTGCGCCTCTTCGTGGGCGTGATCGTGCTCGCGCTGCTCGCGCTCACGTGGGTGCGCGACCGCACCGCCGCGCTCGAACAGCTGCCACACGCGTTCTGGTTCGGCGCGCTGCTCGGCCTGCTCGCCGGCATCACCACGATGATGGCCAACGCCGCCGGGCCGATCATGGTGGCCTACCTGCTGGCGATGCGCCTGCCAAAGAACGAATTCATCGGCACCGGCGCGTGGTTTTTCCTGATCGTCAACGTCGTCAAAGTGCCCTTCAGCATCCACCTGCACCTGATCCGCCCGGACTCGCTCGGGATCAACCTGCTCTGCGTGCCGCTGATCCTCCTCGGCTGCTGGCTCGGCCTCAAGCTCCTCCGCCGCATCCCGGAAAAACTCTTCGCCCGGCTCGCGCAGATCCTCGCGGCGATTGCGGCTGTGAAGTTGCTGTGGGGGTGAAGCGCCTACGCCAACCTGTTCTTGCGGCAGCGGTTGTCAGCGCTCAAGTCGAGTGTGCCGCGACGTAGGAGCGAAGCACCGCATTGATACGCGTTTGATAGCCCTGCCCCTGCCGTTTGAACCAACCAATCACGCTGGGATCAAGCCGGATGGAAACCGCCGACTTTTTCTCCGGCATTCTGACGACCATTTTCTTCAACAAAGCCCGGTCAATGACGGGAATATCGGATACATCAATATCCTCGTCCTTCATCTTGCGCAGGCGTTCCCAGTCAGTCCCGGCTTTCTTGTTTGTAAATGTGTGCTTCATGCCTTTTCGCCTTTCGGGCGGAGATGATGCGGATGGTTTCGTCGCTGGGCTCAGTGAACACAAGCACCGCATGGATGTCGCCCAGCCAGCCGATGCCCACCCACCTGTCTTCGCCATACTCTTTTCGCTGATCGAGAAACGTCACCATGAGCTGCTCGAACACCGTCGAGACATCGGCAAAAATCGACCCCCTACCTTTGCCGGTTGACCGCGTTCTTAGCCTCGTCCCATGTGAACGTCATCGCCGCTAATGTATATACACTTAGTATCTCGTCATGCGTCGTTCGGCATCAACCACAGCCGCTTCGTCTGGACTCATTCGAGATCAATTTCCTGCTCATCCGCTGCGGAAGCTTGGTCGTTAGATTCCGCCGCGGCGGGCAGGCCTGCGGCAGGCAGGCCGGGCCCGGCGCGGGCGATGCGCGCCTTTTACGGACACCGCGCAGGCTTCCCGCTCCTTGGTGCGGAATGCGCTCATGCAACCTCCCACAATTCCAACACAAGAAGGCTGCAAGCAGGAAGCCATGTTGTCTATCTGTCAGGACGCCCATTTGAGTTCCAGCTTCTTGCGGTTCAGGGCGCAGTCGCGCAGGTAGAGGTTGATGAGGTTCTGGTAGGGCATGCCCGGTTCGGTCGCCAGCTGTTTGAAGCAGGTCACCGTCCCCTGGTCCAGCCGGAGGGTGATGCGCTGCTTCGTGGGTGCAGATAGGGGTCCCGTTCGCCCTTCATGTTTTTGAAAGCGCAGTACGTTCTCATGGTTCAGCCGCGGGATTCAGCGCACGTTCCGGCGTTCCACCATGCTGTTTCACAACGCTGTATTGGCATGGCGGGAAACTACCACGACACCTCATCGGTGTCAGCCTTGGTATCTTCGTAGGGGCGCAGTCTCGCTGCGCCCGATCGTTCCGCGTGCGACACACATTGGGCGCAGCAAGCCTGCGCCCCTACAGCGTGGAAGATACGACAGAATCATTGGCGGCAGAATCATTTTAAGGCGTACGAGCATTAAGGTTTGATGGTGACAGGGTTATTAATCAGGGCACTACACTCGACGGTTTTTCATTCCCCTGGAGTCTAATGATTCTGTCGAAAAGATTCCACAGCTTGCCCGCTGCGCCGGCATGACGAGCCGGAGGGAGGGAGCGCCTCAGGCCCGTGGAGGTTGTTCATCCTTCTGCGCCGGCGCCCAACTAAACCCGCAGGGCGTGTCAGGCAAAACAAGGTTGCGATCGGCCAAATCCCGCGGATCCAGGGGGAACTTGCTGCAATTCGGCGTACGATGCATATAGAGATGACACGCCGGCAGCCCCTTATCATCCTTCAAGAGGACGCAGCGGCGGACCAGATGGCAACAGGCTCCGCATCTCTGGCATGCGCCCAAGCGTTGGTCCAGGCTTGCGCGTACGAAAGCAGGACGAAAGAGGTTCAAATAGAGACGCCGGCAGCTGCCCCACCGCAGTTGCATCCATTTGCTTAAAGAAAGCCGCTGCTTATCTATCATACGCTGTTGTCCCATCTTGTTCACTCCACCTGCTGGGCCACCGGCTCGGCGCCGGGGGCGTCGAGGTGGCGGCGGAGGAGCAGGGAGCCGTCGAGGCGGTAGAGATTGATGAGGGCGGCGCGGCAGTCGGCGGCGGCCTGGACCTCGTCGAGCTGCGCCTGCGCGAGGTCGCGCTGGGCCTGGGCGACGAGAATGGCGGTG
>CAIWHP010000104.1 GCA_903912445.1 uncultured Lentisphaerota bacterium | reverse complement strand
CCACACCACGGTCCTTCGCCATCTGCATCACTTCGCGCAGGAACTGGATTTTTTCGTCAATCGTCATTTTCTTCACGACGATGATCTCTTCCTTGTTCACGCCGGTGGTATGCACATCATCCAAGGCGACGTTGGGAAACTCCGGCACCTTCACGATGCTGGGGAACGTATTCATGCTCCACCACGAGATGACGTTATAACGATGGCGAGCCATGTCATCGAACTGCTCGCGCCAGAAGTCCTTGCTCCACATTTCGGCGACGTTGAGTCGTGCGGAGTCCGGCCACTCATTCCCGGTGTAGGTGGGCGTGCGCACATCGAGCGGGATGTTGAACTTGATGCCCCGCTGCTTGATGCAAGGGGTGTGGTCGGAGTCCTTCAACGTGTCGAGCATACCCGTGCGAATCGCTTCGGCGATGTCCAACCCGCCATACATCGCACCGGCTTCATCGGTCCCGCGCACCGTGATGAAGCGCCGCCCGCCCTCGTTCTGCACACGGATGCTGTAGCTCTGCGGTGCACCTTCCTTCCCGACCGTGATCGCAACGCGCGTCGCGTTTGCGTCGTCGCCCAACGTCATGCCTTTCGCCTGCGCCTCACGACGAATCTCCTCGCCAGCAAACTTCCCCGGCCTGCCCGTGGCAGGGTCGTTCACGAATTCAAGGCTGGCAGCAAGCGCGGCCAGCGGCGCCAGCAGCAGGGCGGCGAGGAGTGTGAGGGTGGGTTTCACGGATTTGTTGCCTTTCGTTTTCATCTGTTCGTCAGTTCCAGTCATTGGAAGTTTGTGTGCCGTGTTTTTCCAAGGCTTGGAAAAAGCCGGAGCGGAGTATCCCAAACCTTGGAACTCCCGGCAAGGCGCGGACCAGATTCAGGGCCGCCAGCGGCGCCAGCAGCAGGGCGGCGAGGAGTTTGAGGGCGTGTTTCATGGCTGCGGTTTGTTCTTCGCGTCGAGCTTTGCCTTGTAAGCTTTGTATTCCGGTCAGGATAGCACGCCGTCCTTGTTGGTGTCGGCGTTGGGGTGTTGTTTGAAGAACTTGTCTTTCCAGGCTTCGGCGTCCGTCTTTTGTGGTGCGGGATTGTCGGTGGGCGGCGGGAGTCGCTGCAAAAGGATGCCAGGTAGTTCTACTCGGGGTCGGTGGGGGTTCGGTACCTTTGTCTTCAGGGCTTCAGCCCGCTGTAAAGCGCGTCCAAAGTCTGGCGGTTGAAGGCGGCAATCTGGCTTGCGAAATCGGGATACGGCTCGCCGTTGCGCTGCAAAAGGCCCTGCTTGAGCATTCCGTCGGGCTGCACGACATCGCGGATTTGGCAGCGGTTGTAGCCCACGATGTAGGGTCGGGCCGCCGCCTCGCGCAAGTAGGCACCGTAGGCGGCGACGGCTTCGGCTGCGCTGGGATATTGCACCCACATCGTGCGCGGGAACTCAGGCGTGGCGAAGGAAAACTGGTGATCGCCGATGATGATCGGCTTGCGATAGGTCTGGTGCAAACGGTCGAACAGCGCCGCATTGAAATGATCCTGTGGCTTTTTGGCAGCGCGGTTGCCCGTGGGCTGAATCAGCAGCAAATCGATGTGCGGCATGGCTTCTTCGAGCACTTCGTCCGGAAGCGAGATTTGCAAATACATCTCGCCCCAGACCAGGTGATGCGGGTCGTTTTTACGGTACGCGGGGCCGGCCACGCCGTAGAACGTGCGCGCGATGCGCCGCAGAAACTGCGCGTCCTCGGCGGCGACGGCGGGGGCGTCGACGCGCACCGTATCGAAAGGCGCCGCCAGAAGTTCGGCGCGTGACGACGCTTTGACATCGTAGATCCGGGCGATTTTGGCCAAGTCGCCGCCGTGCGCTTCCAGCAGGAAATCCACATAAGCGATCTTGCCCGGCGCCGTGGAGGCAAGCTGACGCAGGGTGGACACCCAGTCTCTTTTGATCGTGCGCCGCGCGTCCTTCAAGTTCCACCGTGGCGTGTCCGTCCACATATAACCCAGCAACCGCGGGTTATCGCGCACGTCGCGGCACTGGCGTTCGATTCTCTTTTGCAGGTCACGCTGGAATTCCGGGTCGAAAACATCGGGAAAGACGGCTTTGTCGCGAAGAAAGTAACTCGTGGGCGTAAGGTTCAAGAAGGACACGAACGGCGTCTTCTCCCTGAACGGCGCGCTCGCGCCGTAGCCGGCGGTGTTGAAATGCCACGCTTGAAACTGGCGGGTGAGTTTCGTGGCCAGCACCACATCGGATCGCTGGGCGTTGTCCAAGCCATCGCCGAGGTGGTTGATGCCCAGGTTAAAAAACGGATGGCCGTCGGGAGTCACCAGCCAGAAGCGACCGCCGTGTTGCTGCAAGCGAAACCATCCCGTCGCCTCCCAGCGCACCCGCGTGCTGCCGCCATAGGCGTCGGTGTCCGCGCCCTGCGCCGCCCCGGGACGGGCCAGCAAGGCAAGGGCGCACAGCACGAGAAGAAGTGATCGAAGTGGT
>CAIWHP010000103.1 GCA_903912445.1 uncultured Lentisphaerota bacterium | reverse complement strand
TGATCGTCGGCTGGCCGAAGACGTCGTACGTGTACTGCTCGACCACGGTGCCGGACGCGTACGTCAGGTACGTCACATTGCCCAGCACATCGGCGTGATAATATATCGTCACTTCCTCTGTGATCTTCGCCACCAGTTCGTCCACGCGCGGACCGTGTATGTAGTCCGACGTGAAGTTGCGGGGATCCAGTTCCTCGATCAGATTCCAGCCGTCGTAGAACAGCGCCGTGACGGCACCGTTGATAGAGCGCGCTACGCAGCGGTTGCGTGCGTCGTACCAGCACTGCGCCGTGTTCGTGCCGACCGTCGCCGCGACCATCCGGTTCTGCGCGTCGTAGGTGTACTCCGCATTGCCGAGCCCCGCGAGATTGCCGTTGCCGTCGTAGGATGCCTGCGGACTGAACCCTGACACCTGCGTGTACTGGTTCAAGTCGTTCGCGGTGTAGGTCGTGGTCGCGCTGTTGTCCGTCAGCGTTTCGCGGTTGCCGGCATCGTCATAGGCGTAGCCCACGGTCCGCGCGGGGTCGCTCGGCGTCGTGTCAGGATTCGTGGCATCGTACAGCGTCTGCGTCACCTGCCCGATGTCGTCATAGGCATACACATCGCCCAGCCCGTTGAGCCGTTTCGTGAACGTCCGCCAGCCCATCAAGTCGTAGCCGTAGGTGTCCTGTGCGAACACGGTCGCGCCCAGCTTGTGCTGCAGCAGCGTCAACTGACTGGCGGCATCGTAGGTGTAACCCGCCGTGGTGCCGTTGACCAGCGCCAGCGAGGTCCGCTCGCCAGCGAGGTCATAGCTGTAGGTCGCCAATGGGGCCAAGCCCTCCGGTATGATCGCAGTAAGTTGGTTGCGGTTGTCGAAGGTCTGCTCGATGACCCGGCCGCTGGGATAGGTGAGGCTCGTCCGGTTGCCGTCCGCGTCGTAGGCATAGCTCACCGTGCGCGGCCCGGCGTGGGCGCCGAGCAGTTCCGCCGCCAGGTCTTGCGTCTCGCTCAGCAGCCGGTCGGCATCGTCATAGACATAGGTCAACGTGCTGACTGAACTGACCAGCAGCAGCAGCCGGCCCGCCGCGTCATAGGTCCGGCTCACCGCCGGCGTGCCGTCGTCCCACGTGGACGTCAGCAGCCGGTTCCGCACATCGAACGTCTGCGTCAGGGACGCCCCGGCGCGGTTGGTCGCCGTCAGCAGGTTGCCATTGCCATCGTACCCGAAAGTCTCTTGGGAGTCGTCGGGATAGATGATCGCCGTGCGGCGGCGGTTGAGATCGTAGGTGTAGGTAGTCGTGTGGTTCCTGGCATCCGTGACCGTCTCCAGATTGCCGATGTCGTCGTAGGCGAACGCGGTCTGTTCGCCGTTGGGGTTGGTCGTCGAACTGACCCGGTTCATCACATCATAGACGTTGGTGGTCACCTCGCCATCCGGCGTTTCGACCGTCAGCAGATTGCCCGCCGTATCATAGGTCCGCTGCATTTCGCGGTCCAGCGGATCGGTGCTGGTCGCGAGCCGCCCGCGCACGTCGTAGGTGAACTCGGTTGCCCGGTTCAGCGGGTCGGTAGCGGTGACGAGTTCGTCCGCCTGATCATAGGCGTAGGTGGCGGTGGCCCCGCCCATCGTCTGCGTTGCCAGGTTCCACGCCAGATCGTAGGCATAGGTCACACTGCGGCCGCTGGGGAACACGCGCGCCAAGGGGTCTTTCATCAGGTCGTTGCCGGCGTACTGCACTTGCGTCAGATGCCCCAGGGGATCGGTGACGGATATCAGGCGGCGGAAAATATCGTAGGTGAAGCTCCGCACCTTGCCCAACTCGTTGACGTCATAGACCAGATTGCCGTAGGCGTCGTAGCTCATGCTCCGGCTGCTGCCATCCGCATAGATCACCTGCGTCAGCCGGCCCGCGAGGTCATAGGCGAACTGCGTGACGTTGCTGCGCGGGTCGGTCAGCGCCATGAGCCGGTCCAGCGCGTCATACGCATACGTGGTCACATTCCCCTCGGGGTCGGTCTGCGAGGTCATGCGGCCGGCAGCATCGTAGGTCGCCAGGATCGCGCCGCCATTGCGCAGGACGCGCCGGGTGACCTGCCCGTAAGCGTTGTACTCGAACGTCTCCACGCTGTTGTCGGGATAGTCGATCTGCGTCACGCGGTGCAACGCGTCGCGGGTATAGTTGGTCTCCCGGCCCAGGGTGTCGGTATATTCCACGGGCAGGTCCAGCGCATCCCGTTCCCAGCTTTCCACGGAACTGTCGGGATGCGTCACCTGGAGCGGATTGCCGAACGCCGAGTTGACCAACTGCGTCGTCCGCGACAGCGGATCCGTGATTGAGTTCTGGAACCCGTTGCTGTCATAGCCGTACTGGGTCTCATGACCCAAGCCGTCCGTCTGCGAGGCCCTCAAACCGCCCGACATGCCATAGTGCGTCGTCCCACGCCGCGGATAGGTCACCGTTGGGTTGTTGGTCTGATTACCCGCCACCGTAATTAATACTTCCCCAGTCTGGTCGTTGACCTGCTGCAGGATCGACCCCCACGGCGCGGTCGGCGTCAGATCGTAGACCGACCGCGAGCGGGGCAACGGCAGGCGGTAATGGGGATCGTCCCAGCGCCCCACCAGAGGCCGCGTGCCGGGCTGCGCCACCAGATAAGTATAGCTGGCCTCGGCGCCTTCGGGATAACTCACGGAAGCCAGCACCTGGTAGGTATAGGGCATGGCGGCATCGGCAAACGGGGCATAGGTATAGACCACCTGCCGGCCGTCGCTCGCGGTCACGCGGGTGATCACGGTGAGGGGCACCGGCGTGTGTGCCGAGCCCTCCTCCATGGTCACGGTGCCGTATGCGATGGCCAGCCAGCGTCGCGCCGGCTCCGTCACCCGGATCAACCGCTGGTCGGTGTCATAGGTCAGCGTGTACGTGTTGCCCTGCGCGTCGGTAAAGGCTTCCACAAGATAATACTCAAGGTCCGAAGCGGTGTGCCGCACGATGTGATATTGCCAGCCATTAGCCCGCTGCAGCGTGAAAGCATCGCCAGCCTGCGTCAACTGATCGGGACAGGCGTACGCAGATTTCCATTGCGTGGCCGTGAGCTGGGTGAACGTCCACACGGCGCCGTCGGGATAGTTGAGGGTGAGCGTGGGCTGTTCCTGCGACGTGGCGCCGGCGACGATTTCCCATTGGTAGTTGTGCCGCCAGTTATGCCCCCGCCCGAACCACTGCTGGCCCACGGTCGCGCGGCTGTGCGCCCACCGCTCCCACGCAAGCCGCTGCTGCCCCACGCCGCCCCATAACACCAGATCCTCGATATGCCGGTATTCATCGCCCGTGTAGGAATTGACCGGATCGTTATCGCTTGGCGGAAAGTTGGGATCGGTAACCCCGATCCCCGTGGATCCCGAACTATGGCTGGAGACCGAGGATTTCGACGAACTGGGCGACGACGCGGAGCTTTGACTTCCCCCCGAAGACTGCGAACCCCCGCTCGACCGCGAGGACGATGGCGAACTCATGCTGGACATCGGTGAACTCGCACTCGACCAGGAGGACAGCGATGCGCTGGGCGACGACGCGCTCGACCGCGAGGACGACGGCGAACTTCCGCTCGATCCCGAGGATACCGACGAGCTGGGCGAAGAGGTGGAGCTCTGACTCGATGCCGACGGTGAACTCCTGCTGGATGACGGCGACGATGGCGAACTCGTGCTGGACAGCGGTGAACTCGCACTCGACCAGGAGGACCGCGACGAGCTGGGCGACGACACGCTCGATCCCGAGGATTCCGATGAGCTGGGCGACGACGCGCTCGACCGGCTGGAGGACGGCGAACTCCCGCTCGATACCGACGATGCCGACGAACTGGGCGACGACGCGCTCGACCGGCTGGAGGAACTGCTGCTGGGCTCCTCATCCTGCAATAATACCGGTGCCGGCGGCGGCGTGCGGTGGCCGCCCTTCGGCGCGGACACCTTTGCCTGGGAGCCCACCGTCTTCTTCGTCGCCTTCCGCTTCGGCTGCGTAGTCATCTGCCGCTCTCCTCGTCTCCCGTACGCTTCTTGCCATCGTCGTGTGACACAACCTTCCCCAGCATCGCGCTCCTACAACTCTGTCGCGTCTCCAAACCGCCACACATCTCAGTTAGAACACACTCCGCCTTCTATGTCAAATTTTATTAATTACCTGATTTCTCGGTAGGCAGACCACCGGACGGCACTCAATTGCAACCACAAACTCCTTGTGGATTCTGCACCATCTACAAGACTTCCAACAAGGCTTTTAGACTGGCACAGTCACGCTTCCATGTTTTAGGCGTTGCTTTTGCCAGAATCGCCAACGCTTGGTCCTTGGGCGTCTGGGCTGGAGCATTTTGGCCGCAGGTGAGCAACGCGGGCATATTCGTCTGGATGAGCCGGCGAAACTCCTCGCGCCCCGGTTGGAAGTAGTGCTTCAGGACCACGTCCGTGGTCTTATGGCCGGTGACCTTCTGGACCAACTCCAGCGGCACGCCGGCGGTCAGGGCCAGCGTGACCCACGTGACCCGGAAGCTGTGGAAGTCTCGCACACTCGCCTGGCGCAGGCCTCCAGTACGTTTGGCGTGGATTTGGCCGCGGACAGTTTCGTCCTGCTCGACTTCCTCACCGTTTTCGTCTTTCTTGGCATCCTTGAAGCCGGCGGCGGCAAAGACGGTACGCACTCTCTTGGTGATACCAACTGGATTTCCCTTATACATCAGCGCCTGACGGGGAAATACAAATTCCGAGTCGCCGCGCGCCGTGCGGGCTAATTCGTCATAAAGCATCGGGAAAATTGGGATCGCCACCGTGGCGCCGGTTTTCGCCGTCTTTACGGTGATGAAACGCCGGGCGAAATCAACATCAGCCCACTTCAACAGGCAACAATCGCCCCGACGCATGGCCGTACAGATGCCCGTGATCAAAAGCGGGCGGACAAAATCATTTGATTGGGCGGCTTCGATGATCAGTTTGAGTTCTTCCGGCTTGAAGGGATGGCGGAAGACCGTCTCGACATCGCGCGTAGGCATATTCGAGAAAGGATTGATACTGCCAATCGGCAGGAGATGCTTGCACGCAGTACGCAGCAACATCAAAACATCATTCCAGGTTTTGGGGGTCACGCCCCTGTTTGATTCGGACTCCATGAACTCCAAGGCCACCTGCCGGGTGACACAGCTAAGATCGGCGATTTGTGGGAATCGTTCTCGAATGAAGGTCACAAAGCGGGTCAGTGTGGAGCGGCACTGTGCGGCATAGCGCGCATTCGGCTTTCGTTTGCGCGGGATGCGCAGCCATTCATCAGGCAAGTCCGCCAGCGCAATGGTTATAAGTTCCTCGCCGGTCTTGAGCCTGTAGAGCTTTTCCACCAACCGTATAGAATCGCGTTTCGAGCGGGCTTCTTCCACGAGGGCGGCGAGTTTGACTTGTGCGGTAGCTCGCGACCGCTCAAAGGCCTTATCGCCTTCATCCCTCAATGACATTGACTCGGGGGGCGTACCAGCGATCTTCACACGGAGATTATCGCAAAACCGTTGCCCGTTGATTTCGTACCTTCCGTACCAAAACGGGCGGAATTTCCTATCTTTCTTTCGCCTAATTTCGAGCGGCATGATGCACCTCATGTTCTGTTTCTGATCATCGGCCGGAGGGTCAAATCCGACCCTTGAAACACATGGAAACATACAGAATCACAGGGGACATCTGCAAGAAAAAAACCAACCAAACCACCAACCGGAAGCCCTATAAAACGATATTATACACGATATATTAATGTTTTTGCGAAGTGCTATCAGGTTTTCATCCTGATAACACGGGTTCGAATCCCGTTGGGGTCGCCACTTTACCCGCTTCCACACTCCGCCACCACGCCAGCAAGCGCCTTATTGGCCCGCGCGCGCAGCCAAGTCGTAACACTGCAGCAGGTCGTTGTGCCGCAGGTACAGCTTCTTCTCGACGATGACGGGATGAGCCCAGGCAGGCCCGTCGGCCAGGCCGGGCGTGAACCGGCCCTTGATGGTGAACCCCTTGGGCGTGGCCTGGACGAGCACCACCAGGCCGCGGTCATAGCGCATGATCAGATGGCCGTCGGCATAGAGCACGGCGGCGGAACCGCTCGCCGGCGGCGGCGCTTTCCAGACGATCTCGCCGGTGCAGAAGTTCACACACGTCGGGTCACCCTTGTTCAGGCCGCTGCCGCCATAAATATAATCGTCGATCATGACGATGCCGCCGTGGTGGTTCTCGAACTGTTTGGGCGGCAGGACGTACGCTTCCTGCGCCGTGAAGGCTGCACCCTCCCGGGTGATCTTCAGCAGGCCGCTGCCCGTGCCATAGCTGTTGCTGACGAAGACATAGTCGCCGCGGACCAGGGGGTGGGTGATGTTGGCCACGCCGCTGGCGAGGCGGTTGTAGCCCCACAGAAATTTCCCCGAAGCGGCGTCCACGCCCACGACCCCGCGCCCCAGCACCTGCACGTACTGGCGCACGCCTGCCAATTCGCAGACGATCACCGACGAGTAGCCGGCGCCATCCTTGCCGGCCTTGCCCAGGTCCGGCAGCGCGCACTGCCAGATGAGCTCGCCGGTTTTCTTGTTCAAGGCGACCAACCCCGCAGCTTTGCCGCCCGGGGTACAGATGAGCTTGTCGCCGTCAATCAGCGGCGACTCGCTGAATTTCCACATGCTCATGGTCAGGCCACCGAAGGCCCTGGTCAGGCTCTTCTGCCAGCGCACCGCCCCGGTCGCAGCATCCAGGCAATACACGTCGCCCTCGGTGCTGGTCGTGTAGACGGCTCCGCCTTCCACCGTGGGCGTGCAGAGCGCGCCAAAGTCTTTGTAGGGAACGCCGATGCGCGTGGCCCACACTTCCTGGCCGTCTTTGAGATTCAAGCAGATGAGATACTGGCCCTCCCCCTTGCGGTCGCCGGTGGTGAAAGCCTTGCCGCCCGCGATGGACAGCGTGGACATCCCGCGGCCCAGCCCTTCACGCTTCCAAAGCAGCTGCGGCCCGCTGGCCGGCCAGGCTTGCAGCAGGCCGGTCTCGGTGCAGATGGAATCGCGCCGCGGGCCGTGGAATTCAGCCCAGTCGCCTGTGGGCGAGGCGAGCTGCCGCGGCGGTACATCCTTGGCGCCCGGCAGCGCGGCACGTTTCGCACCGCCCGCGCCCGGCGCGCCATCGGTCGCTTCGTACTTTTTGATGATCCGCTCGACCATGCCGCGGACGCGCGGGTCTTGATCCTCGGTAAACTTTTTTGCGACCGGCAGAATCTGTTCGCGTTCGCCATCGAGGATCCACAGCGCCGTCGCTGCACGGCCCCGGATGTTCGCCTGGCCGTGTTCCAGGAGATCGAGCAGGCTCGGCACGGCGCCCGGCCCGATCTGTTGGATGGCGGCGAGCATGGCCGTGTCGATCCAAGCCTGATCGGTGGTGCCGGCCTCCAGCAAGGCAGGCACGGCGCCCTGTGCCTCAGCCCCCAGCTTGCCGAGGGCGTCCGCCGCCGCGATCCGCGTCTGGGGCGTGGCGCTCTTCAGGTCATCGATCAACCGGGTGAGGGCGGCTTGGGCCGGCCCGGCTTTTTTCGCTTCGGGCTCGGCTCGCGCACAGACACCGGCGAGCAGGCCCGCCACGATTGCAAATCTGACCAACGAATGATGCATGGTATGCTCCTGAATTACTGGGCGGATAAAATATCGCAGCCCGGGTTGCAGTCAATGTATTTGGCAGGCCGGGCAGGCAGCGCTCCACCGCCGACCGTTCATGGCTCCTGGAAAAACTCCAGACGCACCGGGCCGAGCAGTCCGGAGGGCATGAGGGGATCTTCGGACGCAAAGCCCTGGAAGGCTTTGAAGGTGCGCTTGCCGGTTTGCAGGCCGACGTTGGTCTGGACTGTCCGCTTCCCCGGCGGCAGCGCCGCGTCACCGATCAGGCGGTTGACCCACGTGTTGACGACGACGATCTCCAGGTCATTGCGGCCCGGCTGCACCGCGCCGGTCAGCGCGATGGCCCACGGCGCCGTCCAGACCACGCCGAGGTCGTGGCCGTTGACACGCACCTGCGCGATGTTTTTCACGTCTCCGAGCTGGAGCCGGACGGGCTGGCCGGCCTGCGCGTCGGTCAGCTCGAACGTCTTCCGGTAGGTGGCGGCGCCGGAGAAATATTTGATGGCCGGGTCGGCATGGTCATTCCACGCGCTCAGTTCGTCGAACACGGCGGACTTCCCGCCGAACCGCACCTTCCACGGGCCGGGCAAGTCCGCGGCGGTCGGCGGCGGCGGCGGCACAGTCTGATGCGGCTGGTCAAACGTGCGGAAGACGACGAATACCGAGCCGTTTTCCGGCAGCGTGAGGGAGACCACCGTGCGCTCATCGGGGATGGCCCGCCAGCTGGGCGCGCTGCTCAGCGTGCCGGTGACGGGGTCCCACAATTCCGGGCGCCGGTCCTTCACACGGAAGGTGCAGTCCGCCGTACCCTGGCCGGAGACGAAATAGATGTCGGTTTTCCCGTCATGCCGGTGGGCATATTCAAAGGGCCCTTCGAAATCGGGCGCCATGTTCCGGGCAGCCATGGCCTCCGCCACGCTCGAAGGTTTGGCCCAGAGTGCGTCGGCGACGCGGCGCACCGCATCGTCGCGCGTCGCAGAACCCGACAGCCCCGGGCTGCGTTGGGGCTTGCGCCCGCCCAGCACGACCGCGGCGCCGCCGGCGCGCAGTTCGGCGATCCGGCGCAACACGGCGGACGAAGCCGTCTCGTCATCGAGATCGACCACGAGCATCCGGTAGCTCACCCCGTCGGGCAGCACGAGGTTGCCGTCCCGCACCGACAGCCGTTCCAGCAGCACCTCGGCCGTGACGAGGTCATAGTTGAGGCCGCGCGGCAGGCGCATCGTGGAGCGCGCACTCCAGTTCGTGCCGCGGCCCCAGTGCTGGTAGGGATGGTCGCCGATATACACGCAGACGTCGTTGACAGGCAAGCCCTGGCGCAGCAGGAACTGGCAGCGGCCGAGGTAGGCCAGGAAGGGGCCGGCCTGCGGAAACCAGGTGACATTCGGGTTGATGTGCGTGCCGGCGAAATACTCGATGCCGGGTTTGCCGAACGTCGCCGGCGAGGCGGTGAAGGTGTGCCAGATGAGGTGGTTCACGCCGTCGCAGAACGCCGCGTCGGCGAACGGCTTCAGCGCGGCCGGGTAGGCGGACCAGTGTTGCACCATGTGCGTGAACGCCTCACTCGCCGCCAGCTGTTTGCCGTAGATGTGCGCCGCCATCGCCTGGGGGCGGTTGAGGTCATGCGGGCGCTTGCCCGGCGTACCGGTGAACCAGAATTCGCCCTGCGGCATGTCGTTGCGCCCGAGAAACGCGAGCTGGTCAGCGACGGCGAACGACGCGAGCTTGCGGTCCCAAGGCCCGCCCGACTCGGAGTGCCACTTCAGGCCGGCGCCGTGGCACAGCTCCGCCATCTTGCCGTAGAAGTTCTCCCGGAAACAGTCGCCGAGGGTCTTGTAATAGTCGCGCAGGAACCGCTCCGAGTCCTCGCTCTTCTTCACGGTGAACCCCGCCAGCACCGGCAGCCACATGCGCATCGCGTACTCGCGATACTTGGTGAATTCTTTCTCCAGCGCGAGCGTCCACGTAGGCGTGGCGCCTTCCCAGCTCACGCTGTAGAAATGGGTCAGCGTCTTGCCCGCGAGCGGCCCCACGTCATCCAAGATCGCCTTGCCCATGCGGTTATAGTGGCCTTCGACGGCCTTCGGATCGAGGATGTCCACGTCATACTCGTGGCCCTCCATCGTCAGGCAGCCGAAGCGCAGCAGCGTCCAGCGCCCCTTCGGCACCGCGAACGTGAGCCGCCCCTGCTTGTCCACCTTCCCCGTGAGGTCCACCACGTCGGTCACGGCGGGCTGCGTGCCCAGCTTCAGCGCCACGTCCTTCCATTGATCAGAAAGCGTCGCCGCCGCATCGTCGTGCCGGACGGCGATGAGCGCCACGTCCCAAAACCGTTTTCCCTCCGGCTTTTTCAACTCGGTGCTGAACTTCATCGGCCCAGATACTTCGGTGCCCGTCCAGACGAGTTTCTTCGGCGCGTCGTCACCGACCAGCCACGGCCCTTTCAAGGCACCGGCGCAGCTGCTGAGGTTGACGCTGACCTCCAGCCCCAGCTCGGCGGCCTTCTCGATCCCAAACTTCACCATCTGCCGCCACTCGGGACTCATGAAGTCCATCTTGCTCGGCGGCGGCGGCACGTGACTCTTGTCATCGTGGTAGCCGCGCGCATCGAACAGCAGCAGGCCGCCGAAGCCCGCCTGCTTCATCGCCTCGAGGTCGTGCTTGATCGTGCGCTTGTCCACGTTGCCGTTGAGCCACCACCAATAGGCCCACGGCTTGGCGTCGTCCGGCACGCGCTCAAACCCGGCATCCAAATCCACGGCCCGCACGCTGGCACAGGCCAGCGCCACGAGGAGGAGGTGCGAGAGACTGGTCTTCATGAGCTTGACTCCTGACGGAAACCGCCACGCGCACGACCGGATACCGGGGTGAACATGGGGCAGATTTGAGCTTTTGGGGCGGAGCCGCCGTGCTGCGCCGGCGCTGCCGGCCCCCTGCGTATCAGCAACGCGCATCCACCGGGGGAGCGCCGTTCCCCCACGGGATGACAACAGCGGCAAAGCATCTGTGCATTTTTACAGGCCTTCCCGCAGAATCAAGCTCCGTTTCGGGCCCTCCAACAGCCCTGTGCCCAAGAGGCCATCGACTGACCCGCTACCGAGGAGGCCCAGGCCTCTCCTGATTACTTGGTACCGAGCCCACACCCGTTCACGACTGATACCCCCGCCGCGCTCGCCCGCTCTTGCTAAACTTGGCCGCGCAACAGGCTTGCTTTTGCGGAGGTGGCATGCAAGTTTTTCAACGTCATCATGCGGTTGATAAGTAGCGCTCCCCCGGTGGGCGCGCTCAGATAATTTCTTGTCTGGACGCCGAAGGCAGGGGGTCCAGCTGGCGCGGCCGAACGAAGGTGTGCTGGTATTCGTTGTCACCCGCAAGACGGGCTAAGGACTGATGTGAACTCCGCGAATGGAGTACGACCACGACAGGAGCCTGGCCGAGCAGCCGGCGCAACGTCCTCCCCGATTTGGCTCACTCGCGGGAAGATCATGGCCGGATGGGGAGGCCTAATCGCGACCCTGCTTGTGGTGTCCCAGCTGACCCGGTTCGAAAGCACCGTCGAGGTGACCTATGACGGCA
This sequence comes from uncultured Lentisphaerota bacterium, assembly GCA_903912445.1. GTDB lineage: Bacteria > Verrucomicrobiota > Kiritimatiellia > CAIQIC01 > CAIQIC01 > DP16D-bin41. The sequence goes on along the minus strand of CAIWHP010000103.1, from coordinate 29,741 downwards.
CCAACTTGAATGCCGTCGTTCAGGGCGTCCCCTTGGAACTCCAGCTGCCCCAGCAAAAACTGGACCGACTGACGGCATCCTTTCAGCGCAGCCGGCTGGCAGAAACGGGCCTTGTTCGTCTTCAGGTTTCGCAGGGCGACCGCGTTATCGTTAACCATGAAAAACGCAGCTTGTACCTCTGGGGGCGGGATCTTCTGGACAACTGGATACACGCTCCTGCCTACCCCTGTTATCGGAACACACTGGGCGACTGGACCCAAGACCGCTTTGAATCCGGGGAGGTTCCGCTTCTGAACCACGGAGTGGAGGCCCCCTTCAAAATTCAGGCCACGTTCATAGGCCGCGGGGCGAGAAGTTTAAGTCTATATATGCCAGGGCGCGTACATGTCGGGCAAAATGACGGCTACATAGACAACAACACGTTCATATCCAGACCGGACAGCCCATGCGGCTATCACAGCTTTGAACCAAGCGAGGCCCGTCTCATCAACCTCAGCCGCATCATCAATTTGCTCACGGAAGCCGTATTCACCGCCATGCTGCTTGTTTTTCCGTTCCGGTTGTTAGGCTTTGGCATCCCTCCTGCGTCTGCCCCTCAAACGCATCAAACCGCCGGTTTGTTTCTCTTTCTCCGCGCCCACCCGTCACGGGTTATCGCTCTTCTGGTCGCGGCTCTGGCCTTACTGCACCTGACCATCGGAGCTTTCTTCAGTTATCACGTCATGGGGGGCATCCCCCACATCCCCGACTCGGCCGTTTACTACCGCCAGGCGTTAATCCTGCTCTCGGGACACCTCACCGCCACGCCCCCCACAGCCCCATACGAAGCCTTTCTTTCGAATGGCGGCATGCTGCGCGGATCACATATTTTCTATCACTACCCCTTTTTCTGGCCGGTGATGCTGGCTGGCTTTGCGGGCCTACGGCTGGCGCCCCTTGCCAACCCGCTTATTTCTAGCGCCTGCCTGGTCATGATCTATCTGACCGGCGCGAAGATGTTCAACCCGCGCACCGGGCTCGTCGCTGCGCTCTGCTACGGCATCAGCCCGCTCGCGATCGTGCTGAGCGGCGACTATCTGACACATCAGGCCGCAATGCTGTGCTGTCTCGTTACGATCTGGGCCTCGCTCAAGTACCTTGATCGTAAGAACGCGGCGTGGTTGGCGCTTGCGGGGTTCTCGTTTGCCTACGGGTTTGGCATCCGAAGCCTGACCACGCCCGCTCTATGCCTCCCGGTCCTGGCCAGCATAGCCATCGCACACCGGCGTGCTTTTTTATCCTTCAAGGCGCTGGCCGCCGCGGCCGGAGCCCTGCCGGTCCTGGCCGCTTGCATGCTCAACAACAAATTCCTCACGGGCGACTACCTGACTACCGGCTACAGGATCTACCACCACCTGTCGGTAACCTGGGAGCACCTGACCTATGGGCTTAACTGGGGTGACTCGACGCTGGCCTTTTTACCCTCCATCCTGTGGTCCCTCCCGGTTTGCGTGTTGTCGCTCGCCTTAATTTTTGTGGTTTTTTTCTTCAGACCGTCATGGAAAGACTTCAGCCTGCTGTCGGCGGCGCTCTGCCTGATAGGTGCTCATTTCTTTATCAACAGCTATGGGATTCATGGATACGGGCCGAGATTTTACTTTGAAGCGCTGTTCGCCTTCTGCCTGCTGGCCGCTCGCGGAGGATGCGCGCTCTGGGATCACTGCGCTGCGAACTGGTCCCGCATCACTCAAGTGGCTCTGTGGGCGGTGCTGATCGCCTATAATGCGATGTCTGCCGCCGCCAATCTCCCCTGCTACCGCAACTACAATGGAATCGATCAGGAGCTTTACGAGCGCATCAGAACCATGGACTTGGCGCATTCAGCCGTCGTGATAAAGGAGCGCAGCTGGCAGAGCCTGGATATCGCCGCCGTGTTGTTTGATCCTGAATTCAAGAAAGCCGTGTTCATCCGGGACGGATTCGATCCCACCTTACCGGAGAAGTTGGGGCGCAAGGCCATTAAGTGGTAAGCACAACCCGTGTGTCGAGGTTGATTGTTCAGGATAAAGTGTTGCCCGGTTCCTTCCAGCCAACGCCGCTGTGGACGCGGTCGTGGTCGAGATCGATGACAGCATAGACTTTGACCGCTAATGGGTCAGGTTACTGTGGACACTCCGTATCGCGGAGGATATGCTCCCATGCGTTACAGGATTCGTGGAAGCGGAGCGCGGGCTGTAAGAAGTGACAGACTGTGAACAGCCGTACGGAACGGTGGAGAAAACGCATGTCGGTAACGCCCAAGGGTTCCAGTCGGCAGCATGAAAAGGTATTGAAACCGTGTCCAATGTACTAGTGGTTGGTGCAGGCTTTTTTGGAGCCGTGGTGGCCGAAAGGCTGGCGGCTGTTGCGGGGCTCCGGGTGACGCTCATCGACAAGCGTGCGCAGGTCGGTGGCCAGTGCTATTCCCGCATGGATCCCGAAACCGGAGTGGAATGCCACGCCTACGGCTCGCATATCTTTCACACCAGCAACGAGGCGGTCTGGAACTACCTTCAACGCTTTGCACGCTTCAATGGCTACCGGCATGTGGTCCATGCCAAGTATCGCAACCGCGTGTACACCATGCCCATCAACCTGGGCACCATCAATGCCTTTTATGGTGGCAGCCTGGAACCGCGGGAGGTGGCGGCCTTCCTCCAGCGCGAGGTGGAGCAGGCCGGCATAAACCAGCCGGCCAATCTGGAGGAAAAAGCGGTGGCCTTGCTCGGCCGGCCACTGTACGAGGCCTTCATCAAAGGTTACACCCATAAACAATGGGAAACGGATCCGCGCCAGCTCTCGGCCGATATCATCACGCGTCTGCCGGTGCGGCACAATTACAACACGCGCTATTATGACGACCTGTACGAAGGCATTCCGTGGGACGGCTATACGCGATTGTTTGAGCGCCTGCTGGATCATCCCCTGATCGAACTGCAGTTGAATACGAACTTTTTCGACCTGGGCGCGCGGCGCAAGGAGTACGACTTGGTGGTGTATTCCGGCCCGCTGGACCAGTATTTCAATTACTGCGAGGGACGCCTGGAGTGGCGGACGTTGCGGTTCGATGTGCGGCGGTATTCTGAACCGGATGCGCAGGGCTGCTCGGTGATGAACTATGCCGACTTGGAGGTCCCCTACACCCGTATCCATGAGTTCAAGCACTTTCACCCCGAGCGCCGGCCAACCCCGGGCACCATCACCTATACGGAGTACTCACGGGCTGCCGGCCCGGAGGACGACCCTTATTATCCCATCAACACGCCCCGCAATATCGAGCTGCTGCAGAAATACCAGGCTTTGGCCCAGGCGGAAGAACAGGTGGTGTTCGGCGGGCGTCTGGGTTCCTACCAATATCTCGACATGGATGACACGGTGGCGCAAGCGCTGGCCGTCGCGGAACAGATCATCCGGCTGCGACCGTAAGGAAGCCCATGCCACAACCCGCAACACTGGCCGTCGTGATGCCCGTCTACAACGAGGAGGCCGTCGTCGGCGACGTGCTGGACGCGTGGTGCCGTGAACTGGACCGCTTGGCCCTGCCCTATGAGTTGCACGCCTACAACGACGGCTCCACCGATGGCACGCTGCAACGACTGCGCGCCTGCGCCGCCGCCCACCCGCGTGTGGTCGTGCACGACAAACCCAACAGCGGGCACGGCGCCACAATTCTCCAAGGCTACCGGGAGCACGGCAACAAGGAATGGATCTTCCAGGTGGACTCCGACGATGAAACCGGCCCGGAAACTTTCGCGTGCCTTTGGCGGGAGCGTGAGCGCTACGACCTGCTGCTCGGCAGGCGGGAAGGCCGGCAGGCGCCGTTGCCGCGCCGGATCATGACGCGCATCTCGCGTGCCTTGGTGCGCGTGTGTTACGGCCCGGGTATTGCCGACGTGAACAGCCCCTATCGGCTGATGCGCGGGGCGGCGTTCCGTACATTCTTTTCCGCGATCCCAGATTACGTTTTTGCGCCCAACGTAATCCTCTCGGGCCTGGCCGCCCAGCATCGGTTCCGGATACTGGCGGTGCCGGTCGCCTGCCGCTGCCGCCGCACGGGCCGCACAACGCTTCGCGGCCTACGGATCTTGGGAATCGCGCCGCGCTCCTTCTGGCAGACGGTCTGTTTGCGTTTCACGCTTCCAGCCCGATAGCCGGAAGCCGCCGCCAACAGCAAGAGACCCCGCAGTCGATCAACCACACAGCGAGCGGCATCGCCAAAAGACTTCACGGCGCGCCTTTTCGCGTGAGTGGATCTTTCCTTTGCAGCGTGGACTTAACCACCAGGCGTGGGCGTGGGCCCAGGCGTAGGCGTAGGCGAAGGTGCGGGCGTAGGTCCAGGCGTAGGCGTAGGCCCAGACGCGGGAGAGGCGGGCTTGGCTACGCTCGCCGCCAAGGCGGACTTCACCAAAATGTCGGACTTGGTGAGCGACGCGATAAGCGGCACGGCAAACGCCGTGCCCACCAAGGATTTCTTAATGAAAGATCGACGCGCAACACGTTCGGCATTACTCATCGTTCCCGGCTTTTTGTCGCTCATGATAATCCCCTCTTTACGCAACCGAATATACGCGGATAAATAACATGGGTTCCGGAGGAGTGTCAATATCGGGCGAACGATTATTTTGCGCCCAGCCTTGACTGTGGTGGCCCCGGCCCACAGCCCGCCCTGGCGCACAGCTTACGGGGCCAGTCCCGGGTTCTTTTCGGTGGTCACCCGGTAGATCGATAGATCGCCCTGGCGGAAAGCCAGCTCCATCCACGAGCCACACCCGGCGTCGAGTTTTTGCCGTGACTTCTCGCCATACAGAATTTCTTCCAGCGGCCCGAAGCACACGTAGCGCACAGCGTACTTCCTGATCAATGCCCGCGCCGCCTCCGTATCCGCCTCCGTATACATCCGCAGGATATCCTTCTGACGTTGGGTCACGGTTTCGCCGGGCAACCCGCCCCGCTGCTGCAGCACATGCCACGGCCAGCCAAGGACAGTGGGGAGCCCGGTGTGGATGCTGATCCGCCCGCCCCAACGGTATTGTGGCAGGCAGCCCTCCAACACCACCGGCGATCCGCGCACGTTGTCCTGCAGCCAGCGGATGGCGGCAGCGTCGGCTTGCAGACCAAATTCCCGCCCAAGCTCCGTATGCCGCGCTGTGTTCATAAAGGCCGCACCATTCAAACCCCACCCCCCGTGCCCAGCGAAACGGTCCCCCCAGCGCGCCGGCACCGCCAGCAGGACGTAGCGCAGCGCCGCGGACCAGAGCACGGCAATGGCCAGCAGCGCGACGATGTTGATCCCGGCGGCACAGCGGGTTTTCCAACCTTCGGAAGGAACCGGAGACTGGTCTTCCAAGGTTGGGAAGGGCGGTGCGCCGGCTGTTGCCAAGCCGGGAACCACCGGCGCCAACAGCACGGGCAGGGCGGCCGCCACCGCCACGCTCAGCAGCAGCCAGACTTGAAAATAGAATTTGAACACCGTGTTCATCCGGCCGACATCGAAGCCGAAGGCCACCAGCTCCACTGCAATAATTAGCGCGATGGACAGCGCCACGAGCAACAAGAAGAAGTTGCGCAGATAGCGTCCATCGGCGCCGAAGCGGCGGCGGACGAGCAGGCTCTCCAGCCCGATGGCGGCGAGCGGCAGCAGGAAGAGGCCGTGGATGAGCACTTGGGCAGCGAGCGGCGTCCGGGGTCCCTGCCAGAGGATGAAGCTCGCGCCGGGCGCGCTGAAGTGCTGAAAGAATGGCAGAAACATCACGCGGCCGGCGACGGCCACCGCAGCGAACTGCATGCACCAGCCCAGCAACACCCGCACCAGGTCGCGCCCGTGGCGCTGCCATTGGCCGATGGCAAGGGCGACCATCACGAGCACGAGGCTGGTGGGATAATCCCAGGCGTTGAGCGGATAGAGCGCGCCGGTGACCAGCGCCAGCATCAGGAGCACAGGCCAACCGGGCCGGCGGAGCCATTGGATGCAAAGCACGAGCACGAGGAGCATGAACGGCGCCGCCAGCAGGTGCGCGTGGAGGTCGCCAAAGAGCAACGTGAAAAACGGGAACTCCGTGATCGGCTGCACGGCCCCGGCCGGCACAGGGATGGCCCGCGAGGGATTCCAGTACCATTGGGGATCGCCGGGCGACACACTGCCTGCCACTTGCCAGGACGCCAGATTGCCTGCCAGCACGGAAAGGAAGACGCCGGTCAGCCCGGCCATGACATAGGCCCGCAGTCGCCGGGCACCGTCGTTGGGCGTCGCACGCTGGCCGCTACACCGCGGCCGGAAGGCCGAGCTGAGCGCACCGGCCCCGGTGAAGGCGGCCGCCGCCAGCAGCGCAGCACAGGTGGGCACGGCAAGATTGTAGGCGATCTCCGGCAGCAGGCCGGTGAGGCGGATGGGCACGGCCATCAGTACGAACCCGTAATAGTAGTAATTGATGAATTCACCCGCGGCCCAGGGATGATAGGGCGGCCAGCTGGCGCTTTTCAGGATGGCCTGGAGGAAGGCGAAGTCCATGGGCTTCTCGCCGCCGCGGAACGGATGCCAAAGATCGGGGTTCCCGGCGCGCAACACAAGGAAGGCCAAAAAAATCAACCAGAAGACCCCTTCTTCCAGCATGAGCAAGCGGCCGCGCTGGCGCCACAAAGCCCCGTGCGTGCGCCGCATGCGCCACGCCAGAACGGCCGAACAGAGCGCGAGCAAAAGCGTCAGGACCAGATGGCCCTGGAGCGGCGTCTGGCGCAGGTTCGCTAAGAGCCACGCCCCGCTGCCCACCAGCAGCAATCCCACGGATTTGGATACCAGCCAACCCCGATCCGGCAGACGGCGCAACACGCAGGCCGTGAGCGGGAACGCCGCCAGCCCCAGCCCTGACACGGCGAGCATCCAGAACAGAACCGGGAACCGTTGGACCGGACTGGCGCGGTCGTACAAGCCATGCTGCGGATCGAGCTGGCGCGACCACGTGCCGCCCTGCTCCACCCGCCGTTGCTGTTCCGCATCAAGGTGCATGCCGTTATGCCAGCCCACCGCGCGGACGGAGGGCACGCGCGGGATGTTGTCCCAGGCGATGCCCTCCCCCAGCAACCGGCGCGCGGCCGCGGCCGACCACGCCGGCGTCTTGCGAAAGAGTTGCACACGCGGGTGGTCGTATACGCTGAAAGCTTCTTCGGCAATTTGATCGTTGAGACGCCAACCGCCGAGTGACGGGAAAGATTCGAACACCGCGACACGCTCAAAGCCCAGCCGGCCGTCGAGCAGGTATTGGTAGTACCGCGTGGTCATCGGGAAGCGCATGGGCAGGCGCGGAATGCTGTCCAGCAGTCGATGGCTGGACAGCACCACGACATCGGTACGCTCGAGGACGTCCAGCATCCGTTCAAGTTTGTCGGCCGTATCCTCGTCATACCACGTCAAGGTCAGGGACTTGTAGCGGCTGGTGAGCGGGTTGTTGCCAGGTTCCATCCGCAGGGGTAACGGGTCGTCCCAATATTCGTTGGCGATGGCGCTGCCGGCGGGCACGTGGTCGAGCAGCCAGCGGCTGGCGGCGAGGCGCGTGTGAGGCTGGCGGTAGATCGCGGTGAACGCCACCGTCCACGCCAGGGCGCCAAGCAGCACCAGGGCAAAGGCCAGAGTCGCGGCGTTTTTGAGGGCGGCACGTGAGGCGCGTGCGCCGTGCTCTGCCAGGCGGATCAGGCCGTGGGCCCCCAGCAGGAGCAGCGGCGGATAGATCGGCATCAGGTAGCGCATGGAGCAGGCGAATTGCGACCCGAGATGCAGCAGCAGCAGCGGAATGCACGCCCACACGAGGAAGCGCTCGGTTTTCCTTTCGGTGGCGCGCCACAGGCTGAACCCTTCGGCCAGCCAACCGGCCCAGGCGGCCAAGCCCAACGCGGGTCCCAAACCGAAGGCCACCATGTTCCACCAAGGAAAGAGCAACCGCACGCGGTCAGCCCACTGGAGCGCGGGCGGAAAATCCACGCGGCCGCTGACCAGCCCCGACAATTCCTTCAGGTTGTCGAGCCACAGGGGATTCAGGCCGGAGAAGAAACCCGGCCCGGCAAAGGCATAGGGATTGGCCAGGCGAAAGGCCAGCAGCGCGCCCGCTGCCATGACGGCCAGACCGGCGGCAGCGCACGCCAGACGGCGGCAGGACCACCGCTCTTTCGCGCTGGCCAGCGGCAACAGCACCGCGCACAGCGCCAGCGCCGCAAACGAGATCAGGCTCAGTTTGGTGGCCAGCATCAAACCGAGCAGCACCCCGGCGGCAGCCTGGCGGAGCACTCCGCCGCGCGCCGCTGCCCACGTGGCGCACAGTAAAAAGGCCAGCGTGCACAGCGTGGCCCAGGCATCCACGGTAAAGAAATGAGACTGCTGGATGGGCAGCACGCAAATAGAGTATAAAAACGCAGCCAGCAACCCGGCGGCGCGGCCGTAGAGCCGGCGCCCGAGCAGGAAGAGGAGCAGCACCGTGGCCACATCCACGAGGGCCGAGCAGGCGCGGCCGAGCAGGCAAACGTCTTCGAGCGAGTTGAACGACAGCGCATGCGAAAGCAGGCGAATGGCAAACAACGGCAGCGTGCCATACGGGTAGAAACGGCAGCCCCGGTTGTGGGGATTGAGCGGGGAGTGAGCGGTATCGAGATAGGCGTTCCAGGAAGAGGGCACCTCGAGCGCCACGGTCGTCATGCAGAGGAACCGTTCGTCCGGATGCAGCAGGTGGCTTTGATCCCAGTTCCGCCCGGCCAGACGCAGCGCGGCGGCCAGCAACAAGATCGCCGCGAGGATGCCGACCGTAACGACCCGCGAGGTGAAGGGTTTCATGGGTGGAATGATATGAACATGAAAGCGTTCGGGGTGGCAAGTGCGGAAGTGGCCAGAGTAGCGCAAGACGCGATACGGTTGACGCGCCGGATGGCGTATTATCTGACCTCTATCTTCACGCTGTTGCGCGGGGTCAGAAACTGGACGGTGCTGGTGCCGATTTTTTCGGGCCTCGGCGGGCGACGCACACGGCTGCTGCGGCTGCGCCATCCGGCCTTGGTTATCGCCGTGCAAAACGCCATGGAAGCCTGGATTGTCAAGGAGACCTGCCTGGACCGTTGCTATGAACGGATGGGCACGCCGATCCTGGACGGCTGGTGCATTGTGGACCTTGGCGCCGCCGTGGGCGATTTCGCGCTGCTGGCTGCACATTGCGCGCCGCATGGCGTGATCCACGCGTATGAACCGCAACCCGATTTGTTCACCCGGCTCGCCGCGAACCTCCGGCACAACGCCGCCGCTCAGGTAAACGCCTTTGCCGAGGCTGTCGGCGCGCGTACCGGCCCGATGACCGTGATGACAGGCGCCACCTGGGCGCCGCAGCTCCGCGCCAGCGCAGCGGACATGCACACCGCGACTGCCCTGACGGTCGCCGGGGTCACCTTGGCCGACGTGGTGGCCCGGCTGCCGGGCGGCGTGTGCGATTTGCTCAAGATAGATTGTGAAGGCGCTGAGTATGAAATCTTACCCGCCGCAGCGCCGGCGCTCTGGCCGCGCATCCGGAGAATCGTGATGGAATATCACGACGGGATCGCCGGGCATGCCCATGGCGAACTGGTAACGTTGCTTGAGCAACAGGGCTACCGGGCGCACTGCCATCCGAGCCCGGTACGTCGCAAAATCGGATTCCTGTATTTCACAAGGTCCGATGAGCGGCCCGAAGCTTGCTGAGGTCTGCGATGCATGACGTGAACACAACAACGACTAAAGAGGCGGCTCGGCTCATCCGGGACAGCCGTGAGCTCTACTGGCGGCAGCGTCGTGATCTGCCGGCGTTTCGGGCGCTGATGCGCGCCATGGAAGCGCGGCTTTGCGCGGAGTTTGGCCCGTTGCCGCACCCCGTCCTGGATCTGGGTTGTGGCGATGGACATTTTGCCGTGGCCGTGTGGGGCCGGCTGGAGACGGGCGTAGATGCGGACGCGGATATGCTGGCCGAGGCACGGTCCTGTGGCGCCTATGACACCACGGTTTGTGCCGACGCGACGCAGCTACCCTTTCCAGAGGCCGCCTTCGGTGCCGTGATCAGCAACAGCGTGCTGGAACATCTCCCGAGCCTGGAGCCGGTTCTCTCCGAAATATACCGCGTCTTGCGGCCCGGCGGCCGCCTGATCATCACCGTCCCCACCGACCGCCTGAACGAGGGGCTGGCGGGCTTCCGGATACTCAAAGGTCTGGGTGCGACGGGAATGGCCCGGCGTTATCAAGCCTGGTTCACACGGTTTCAGCGGCATTATCACCTGGATAGTCCGGCGGCGTGGCAACGCCGGCTCGAGGCCTCTGGCTTTCGAGTTACACAATGCACCGGCTATTTCTCACGGGAGGCCTGTGGCTGGTTTGACCTGCTCCATGTCTGGGGCGCACCCGACTGGCTATCCCGCCAGCTGTTGGGCCGCTGGGTGTTCTGGCCTTGGCGTCCCTTGTTCTACGGGGAAGAGCGTCTGCTCGCCCGTTTCATCAGTGAGCCTGACCCCTCAGATGCCGGCTGCTGCTTCATCGCGGCGGAAAAGACCTGATCAGGCAGGGCGACGCGCCGCAAGTTCTGCAAAGATCCGTTCATAGCGGCCCGCGATCGCGTGCGGGTTGAACTCCTCGGCTAGATTCGGCTTGGCCTTGACCAGTTGGGGTCGGCGCGCGGCAACATCCAGAATAGCTTCGGCCAGGGCCCTGTCGTCGCCCGGCGGCACAAGGCGGCCCATGCCGCTGCTCAATATGGGCTGGCGAACGCCCGGGAGATCCGAGGCCACCACCGGCACACCACATAGCATGGCCTCGACCTGCACCATACCGAAAGCCTCTGTTGAATTAAGGCTGGGCATGACGAGCAGGGACAAGGCGGAGAAAAAAACAGGCAGTTCATCCTCCGGCAACACGCCTAGGAATCGCCATCGGTCGCCAAAGGGGCCGAGCAAAGTGGCCAAGCGCCTCGAGTAGCCTTCTTCGCCAAAGACGTTGAGGTGTTCACCTGCGTAAAGCACGCGCGCGCGCGGCTGGGCCTGCAGCACGCGCCGCAGGGCGCCTGCAAGCACCTCCACGCCCTTTTCGGCCGCCAGCCGGCCGCACATTCCGATCACCAAGTCATGCTCGTCCAACTGATGACGGCGCCTGAAGGCAACCACGGCTTCCGGAGCGGCCGTGGCCATGCACACGGCGGGGGGGATGATGTGGAGTTTGGCGGCGAAAGGCCGGAGAAAGGGCGTGTGCATCGCATAGTCATCCGTATGCGTCACCACGGCGTGCGCGGCGTGGCAGGCCAGGTGGTGCACCGCGGTCAGCACGGGTTCTGCGATGCGATGCAGTGCGCCCGCCGGCAGCGACAGTTGGCAATGATGGGTGACGATGGTGGGCTTGCGCCATGCCCGGCCACGCAGAGCCAAGCCGGCTGAATCCAGTTGGGGCAGATGTATGCTAAGCGCGTCACATTGGCGAATAAGTCGCGTCGCGGTAAGGCCGAACGCAGGCATGATCACGCCTTTGCCGACGCGGCACAGCACCGGTACGCGTTCGAGCTGCACACCCTCGCGTATTTCACGCTGCGGCAGACGGCGGTCATAGCGCGAGGTAAGCACCGTCACATGGTGCCCGCGTTCTGTCAACCCGCGTGCCAGCCGCTCCACGGCGATGGTCAGGCCGCTGATATGGGGCCGGAAGTAGGTTAATGCCATCAGAATATTCATGCGTCATTCCCCGTCATGCTCGACGCGGGCCGCCCAGTCCTTGCGGATGAAAAGATGCGCCGACCGGCGCTTCGGCCAGGCGGCCAACGTCGTGCCGGGATAATCACGGAACGCCACCACGCGCCAGAGCCAGCGCCACTGGTCGCGCTCCCTGACGATGTTCCGGGCGCTTTCCAGCAAACCGCGTTTGTAGCCGTCCTGCGGCCACCACATGGAGATGATGACCTCTTCCTCATAGTCGGTGCCCGTCAACGCGCGCACCGCGGCCAGCTGGGGTTCGCCGCACAGGATCAAAGGCGCCGCAAGTATTTCGTTGCTGACGCGCTGTCCGTAGGCGCAGGCCTGCACATGGCGGAAGTACCAGATGAAAGGCCAGGTATTATGTTCGTCGTAGGCCACCACCGGCGCGTTCCGGCCGGCGCACAGCCGCTGCAGGTGTTCCGCGCGGCGCGCGGTGCGCGTAACATCCGGCGTGCCGTGTGCATAGACCAGCGGCTCGACCGCCAGGTCGTAGTTGACGAACGCCAGCTGGAAGGCGGTCCGCACCGTCAGGGCGACCAGGAGCACCAAGCCCCCCGCGCCCAGCCAGCGCCGCTGCGCCGCTGCCGGGAGCTGCGGTGCGCAGCGCCACGCCAGCCAGCCCAACAGCAGCACGGCAGCCAGCACGCGCAGCCCGTGCATGCGCTCGCGCGCTTCCACGAGGGTACGGCCGGTGAACGCTGCCGTGGCCGGCAGATTGATGAGCGCATAAAAAATGAGCGGCAGGCAGGCCATCAAGGCCAGCGCCGGCACGCGCGGCGAGCCGTCCTTGAAACAGCGGTCGATGAAGCCGCCAGCCCAGACGGCGCCCAGCAAGATCAGCGGCAGCGTGATATGCACCAGCAGCCAAGGCATTTTTTCGCCGGCAATAGAATAGGCCACGCAGGCCGCCAAGGCCCAAGCCGCGCAGAAGCTGACCAGCAGCGGCGGCTTTTCGCGCCGCAAGATGAAGAAACGCACCACCGCTCCTGCGGCGAGGAGCAGCGGAAGAAATTCGTAGAGGGCCGCCAGCATCAGGTAGTAAAACCACGGCTGGCCCGCACGCTGGACGCCATGCTGTGCCAGCCAGTAGCCCAAGCTCCCCGAAACACCGCTGACGGCGCCGGGCCGGATGTTCGTGAACACCGAGGTGTAGAGGATCACCTGGAGCAGCCAGAAGCCCGCGGCACAGGTCACCCACCAGCGGACCAGCGGCCGTGTATCGCGTTGGGCCCCGCGCTGCCGCAGCCGGAGCCAACCGGCCGCACCGACCAGCCCGGCCAGCGCCAACGCCGCCTGCATGCCCAGCGCCCGCTGTTGGCCCCGCGGCGTCAACCAGTCGCAAGCATCCCAGCCGCAGGCTTGCAGGCCAAGTGCCGAAGCGAACGGCAACGCCGTACACAGCATGAACATCGCCAGATCGGCGGCGGGGCCGCTGCTGCATGGCTTGGGCGCATCTGTGGGACCAGTATCGGTTTTGTTTTCGAGGGGGCGGCACCGGTAGAGCGCCAGCACGACCAGCCAGCCTCCGAAAATTACGCCCGTGATGAAAACAATTTCCTTGCAGGCGAACGAGAACGCCATGCCCAAAGCGACCAGCGCCAGCCACCGCCAGCGGGGCGTCTCGAGATAACGGAAGAGACCATAGACCCAGATCAGCGCGAAAAACGCCATATACAGGTCGTTACGGATATAGCGGCTGTAGAACAGCAACGAGGGGCTCAGCACGGCCAGGGCAGCCGCCAGAAATGCGGCGGTGCGTCCCAGCCACCGCTGGAAGAACAGCAAGCCGGCCACCACGCCGACGCCGGCCAGGGCAGGCAGCAGCCGCGCGGTCGCATCGCTGTCGCCCAGCAAACGGAAGACCAGCGCATTCAAATGAAAGAGCAAGGGCCCATGCGTCATCGGGTGATGCGCATAGCCGTCGTATGCGGCGAACGCCCATGAATACCACGTGTGCAGGCTTTCGTCATGGCTCATGGCGCGCTCCCCCAGCCCGTACAAGCGCGAGCCGCACGCGACAGCGAGCAGGATCAACACAGGGAGCCACCATTCGGCCCCCCATGACATGGAGCTGTTTTGGCAAAAGCGCTTCAGGCGCTCCAGCAGGCCGTTCATCGGTCCTTCCTCCGGTAGATACCCACGGTGCCGTTGGTGTAGACCGGCTTCAATGCCTGCCGCAGCATAGCCGCGCGCTGTGGAGTGATGCCGTAGCGTGTGCGCTCCTCCGGTCCGACGACCACATACTCCACGTTCCAAACGGCGAGCAACCGGGCCACCTCCGCCGTGGAGTTTGCTGTATACAACTCGTGCAAGGCCGCGGACCGGCCGGCGGCCATGCTTTCATAGTGCACACCACGCCAATGCCGTTCGTGCCCCTCCCACCCCAAAAGTGTCGGACGGCCCGAAAATGCGCTCATCCGGCTCGTGGAGGGCCGGTAGCTCAAGCCGGGGGCCTCCGCAATCACGGCGTCCTGGGCCGTTTTCGTTTGCAGCCAGCGCAGCGCATGAAATTCGTCGGGGCAGGCGCTTTGCAGCGCCGCGGAAACCGACAGGGCCAGCGGACCGGTGCGCGGCGCGGCGCAACGTTCCTGCAGCGAGCGCAACGGATACATAAGCCCCAGCAAGGCCACCACCAGAGCGAGCACGCCGGCCCAGGCAGTGCGCGGTCGCGTCAACGCCACGCAGGCGGCCCACGTGGCCGCCACCCCCAGCAGCAGCCAGGCCTGATAATAGAATTTGAATACCGTGTTCATGCGGTTGGCAAAGCCGTCGCGGACGATCACCACCTCCGGCGCGAGCACGAGCAACAACCCCAGCACCGCCAGACCGCGTGCGAAGGCAGCCGCGGGATTTGCGCGGAGGTCCCGCGGCAGCCAGAACAACAAGAGCAAGCCCGGCAGAAAGCCGCCGAAGACCAGGCAGCCATCCCGCCACGGCGTGCACCACTGTCTGTTCAGAAAGAAGCCCGCGAACTGGCTTTGCGCGGTGAGCAGATAAGGCAGGAACAGCAGCACGGCGGCCAGCGTCAGGGTCACGGCAAACACCATCCGCTCGCGCACACCGTGGCGGTCCCACGCCGCAGGATAGGCCGTCACCAGCAGCAGCCAGCCGGCCGGAAAATCCCAGGTATTCAGAGGCAGCAGCGCGCCACTGACCAACGCGTAGAGCAGCACGCTCGCGCCACCCAGAGGCAAACGAGCCAACACCCGGCGCAGGCCCTGGTCGTGCTCGGCAGCGGCCCCGCCGCTGAGCCGGAGGTTCAAGGCCGCGGCCAGTGCCAGCAGCAGGAAGGGCATGGCCAACACATGGGCGTGATTATCCCCCAACAGATAGCTGAAAAAAGGGAACTCGGTGATGAGCGGGATAGCTTTCCCGTCCGGAGCCACGTCGCTGACGGCACGGGACGCCTGCCACCACCAGGCTGGCGCGGCTGACAGCCAAGCGTCCAGCATGCCGCGCAGATTGCTCGTGAAGCACACCACGAGCGCCGCCGCACAGCCGCCGGCCAGCGCCAGTTTGGGACGGACCGGAAAGGCCAAGGCCAGCAGATTACGCCCCAGCCCAAACGTGCCCAGGGCGAGCAAGGCAAACCAGGTGGACTGCCCAAGGTTGTAGGCCAGATCGGGCGGCTGATTGGCCAGCCGCCCGACAAAGCAGATCAACCATTGCCCAAAATAATAATAGCCGAGGCTGTACCCGTTCAGCCACGCATCGTGCGGCGGAAAGGTCGGGCTGGTCCACAAGGCATTCAGCAGCATGAGATCCATGGGCTGCTCCGTGTGACTCACGCCGGGATCATGCATCCGCACGAGCAGCCAGCCCAGAAACACGCCCAGGAAAAGCAGCTCGGTCAGCAGCACCTGCCCGCGCTGTGCGCGCAGCCAGGCCAACGCCGCCACCGTGTTGTCGTTTCCGGCGCGCGCACTCAACCCCGCGGCGGCCAGCGCCAGCAGCAGCACGGCCAGCCACGCGCCGATGAAGGTGTTCGGCAGCAGGCCAAAGGCCCAGCCCGCCCAGAACAGGAACCCTCCTATGAGCAGTCCCATGATCTTCGAGAAAGCGTATCCAGCATCCGGCAGGCGGCGGAAGAAAGCAAAGGTCAGGGGCCAGGCGTAGAAGGCGAGCACCTGCACGCATACAAACCAGATCAGGGCCGCCAGCCAGCTGTTATTCACGCCTGACGCTCCAGCTCACGATCTTGCCCTGCGGCCCTCCAAGGGCACGAAACGGCCCCGGCTTCGTGCCGGTCAGCTTGCAGTCGCTCAAGCCGGGCAGAACACCCCCGCACGGCGAGAAGCGGCCCGTAGAGATTCGTCGTCATTGCCAGCGCCAACCCTCATGTGAGATCAAGTGCATGAAAAAATGAGCCCCCACTTGGGGCGGGACTGCTTCCCGCGATCCATGCCCCAGCCGCCCGCGCTCAGCGGCCTGTCGCCACGCACGTTGGCGAGTATAGGTAGGCCGGTATTTCTTGCCAGCTTTTTAGCGCCTGCCGGGAGCACGTTGCGCGCAAAGGCGCGCGTGGAGGTTGTCCCTCCCCTCCGCTTCGGGCGCTGGGCGGCCGTCATCGGCAGCAGCCCCTGAGCAGGGGCCTGGTTGAGCCCGCCCCCACACAACACATCCCCAGCAGGAAAACCGAACCGTCTGACTGCAAAGGAAAACCCCCGGTTGTGCCGGGGGTTTTCTGCCTGCGCAGGTTCGATGGATGCTCAGAACTTGATCATCAAACCCGCGTTGCCGCCAAAACCATCGAGTTTGACCTTGGGCCCGCCGCCTTTATCCTGCGCGGAAACCACGGTGTACTTCCCTTCCGCGAAGATGCAGAAGCCCTCGCCAAGTTCGATCTCGAGGCCTGCAATGCCATAACCGCCGACCTGATTCTTGAGGCTCTCGGATTCGCCGCCATCGCCCTTGATCTTCATGAAGTAGTAGCCGGCGCCGCCCCCGATGTAGGGTGTCAGTTTGGAGCGGTTGGCCAGGTTGAGCGTCAAGCCGGCTTCCACGGGGATGACTTCCAATTTCCCGCTGTCGCTATCGCCGCCCTCCACTTTGGGCTTCAAACTGAAGTAGGTACCGCGGACTTCCAGCGAGAGCTGGGGGACGATATCCACTTTGAGCTTGGCCCCGCCGCCGAAGCCATCGCCGTCAAAGGCTTCACTGCCGCCTTTGGTCTTCCAGTAGGCGCCATAGACGCCAATGCCGCTGGCCCATGCGCTGGGGATACTCAGGCCAACTACCGCGAGCAGGACGATCAACCTCTTCATGGTCTTTCTCCTATTTCAGGTTCCAGTGGCGCCGGTTAGACCACGCGGCCAGACCGCATCCACCATGGCTATGTGACAACGAAATGCGGCGCTACGCAAGCTTTTTCCCACGGTCAAAAACCAACCCGCATGGCCCGCGAACCTTCCATCGTCCTCTCACCAGATCAGCGCACGCTTTTCCGGCGACAGCCACAGCGGGCTGCCAGGCGCGATGGCAAAGGCCTCGTAGAACGGCTGCAGGTGGAGCAGCGGGCCGAAGGCGCGGAATTGGCCGGGCGCATGCGTATCCACGGTCAGGAGCCGCTGCGCTTCGGGCGCGCGGATGTTAATCCGCCAGATCTGTGCGAAGGAGATGAAGAAACGCTGCTCCGGGGTGAAGCCGTCCACCGGCTTGCGCTGCGCCGGGTTTTTGGCGAGCGCGCGTTGCAGGGCTTCGAAGGCGATGCTCACGCCGCCGATATCGGCCATGTTTTCGCCGAGGGTTAGCTGGCCGTTCACCCGCAGACCGGGCAGCGCTTCAAAGCCGCTGTAGGCCTCCACGACCAGCTGCGCGCGGGCCTCGAAGGCGGCGGAATCGGCGGCGGTCCACCAGTCGTTCAAATTGCCGTCCGCATCGTATTTGCGGCCCTGGTCGTCGTAGCCGTGCGTGATCTCGTGGCCAATGACCACGCCGACCGCCCCGTAGTTCACGGCGTCGTCCATCGTCACATCAAAGAACGGCGGCTGCAGCAGGCCGGCGGGAAAGACGATTTCGTTGAGCTGCGGACTGAAGTAGGCGTTGACGGTTTCCGGCGTCATCCCCCACTCGGTGCGGTCCACCGGCCGGCCCACGCGGACGCTCTCGCGCTGCGACTCGAACGCGGCGGCGCGGCGGATGTTGCCCAGCAGATCGTCGCGCCGGATGGCGAGGGCGGAGTAATCGCGGAACTTGTCCGGGTGCCCGATCTTCTGCGTGAAGCGCGCAAACTTCGCCAGGGCTTTGGCGCGTGTCGCGGCGGTCATCCACGGGACGCGTTCGAGGCGGTCGTGAAACACCGCCTTCAGGTTTTCCACAAGCGCGTTCATGCGCGCCTTGGCTTCCGGCGGGAAGCATTGCTCCACGTACAGCTGGCCCAGCGCCTCGCCGATGGCGCCGTCAATGAAATGGGCGGCGCGCTTCCAACGGGGCTCCTGCTCCGGCTGGCCGCTCAGGACTTTGCCGAAAAAGTCAAAATGCGCCTGCTCGAAGGCCGCCGGCAGATACGCGGCGCTGCCGTGGACCAGATGCCAGCGCAGATAAACCTTCCAATCCGCCAGCGGCCGTTGCTCCACGAGCCGGTTCACCGCCTCGAAAAACTCCGGCTGGCCGACGATCTCGTACGCGGGGCCGGGCACCTGGCGGCCGGCGAAATAGACGCTCCACAGCAGCGCCGGCGTTTTCGCGGCAAGTTCGCCGCCGCTGAATTTGTGATAGTTCTTGTGCGGGTCGCGCAGGTCCAGGCGCGAGCGGCTGGCCCGGGCGAGTTCCGTTTCGAGCGCGAGGACGGTCGCGGCGTGCGCCCCGGCTTCCGCGGGTGGTTCACCGAGCAGGCCGAACATCTGCTCCACATGCGCGCGATAGCGTTTGAGCTGCTCCGCAAAGCTGTCCTGCAGGTAATAATCGCGATCCGGTAGCGCGAGGCCGCCCTGCCACAGTTCGACGGCGTAGATGGAGCTGTTTTTCGCGTCCGCCCCGAAGCCGACCGCAAACAGCCCGCCGATGCCGCGCTGGTGAAAATCCGCCAGCAGGGCGAACAGGTCCGCCGTGGTCTGGAGGCGGTCGATCTGTTCCAAGTCGTGCGCCAGCGGCTGGAGCCCGAGGTGCTCGATGCGGTTGGTGTCCATGGCCGAGGCGAAGAAATCGCCGACCTCGCGCCGGGGCGAGTGTGCCGGCGCGGCCTGGTCCCTTGCGGCCGCGTCGAGCAGCGCATGGATGAGATACCAGTTGCGCTCGGCCAGCTCGCTGAAGGCGGCCCAGCGGGCTTTGTCGGGTGGCACGGGGTTCTGCTTCAGCCACCCGCCGGCGGCAAACCGGTAAAAATCCGCGGCAGGACTCACCGAGCGATCCATGTAATCCACCGAGAAGGCCGGCACCTTGGGCGGCTGTGCCGCTGCCGGTGCAGCGACAAGGTTGCAGGCGGCCCCAAAACCGATAAGCAGCGAAAGCGTAATTATTTTCATGATGTTCTGAACCGGGCGACACGACAAGGGCGTTGCTTGCCTTCAAGGTGGATAATCAAAACTTTCCCACTCGCCGAGGACGCGTTGCGGAGCAGCACGCGTGGAGGCTGGGGATAGACCCAGCCTGGGAGGCAAGCGCTTGGCCACACCCCCAAGCAACGCCGCGTGGCTTGACCACAGGCTGATATCGAAAAACACGTGCGTATCTTCGCGGGCCGCATCGCAAAGTCAAGCCACGCTACGGCGCCAGGATCGACCCGCCCGCCGGCAGCGCTCAGGACAGGGCCCCGGGAACAAACCGGGGGCGCACGCCATCAGAAAGCTATGCGCGCGGCGGCGCCGAGCGTGATCGTGTCACTCTTGATGTTGGACGTGCTGAGCGAGGACCAGTCCTGGAAGCGGTAGTTGGCGTTGATGTCCAGATGGATGTGCGGGAGGACTTCGAGGTCGGCGCCGATGCGGAAGGCGTAGAAGGTTTGTCGGCCCAGTCGCCGTCGGAATAGTAGCCGCCGATGCCGATCGCGCCGTAGAGCGTCTTGCCGAGGAGCAGGTAGGCCTGCGGCGCCCAGACGTCCTGCGCGGCGCCGGCATAGCCGCTCTTGAACCACTCGACATCGGCCTCGACGCCAATCCACGACGGCCAAAACTGCACGGTGCCGACCCACGAGAAGCCGTGCTTATCGATGTTGTCCACGTCAATGTTCTTGACCGCGGTCCAATAGTTCGCGCCCGCGCCGAGCCGCAGCCCGCTGTCCTCGGCCCGCGCGCCCACGGCGAGTGCGAGCAACCCGGCACACAGCAACAGACTGACCTGACTCTTCTTCATGACGGTTCCCTTTCGTTTTTTCCAGCCTCGGCGTCCCGGAATGGGGCGGCGAGATTCAAAAGTTATGTTCACCATTTGACTGCCAACGCTCCGGCGATGCTCTCGTCGTTGCCCTTCCGGTCCGGCGCGGGCAGGTTGTCGCAAGCGTCCTTCACCAACAGCCGCACGTTGGGCCGCGTGGTGATATCGGCCGGCGCGTCGGTGAGTTTGTTGAAATGGAAAGGATCATCCGCCCGGCCGTTGGAGTTGTCCACGTTGGCGCGGCCCTTGTCGGTGCCGTAGGCGGTACCGGCGCTGAACAGCAGCTCGCATACCTTGCCTTCGTATTCGTACAGCGCACGGGCGGTGCGCAGGCGTGTGTCGGAGTCGCCGCTGTCGAGCGCCATGCCGGCGGCGAGCGTCAACGCCCACGGCTTCTTCTCGCCGATGGTGGCCCTCAAGGTTTTCAGCAGATCGCCCCCGCCCGGCACGGGGCCGGCCCAGGCGGTGCCCAGGGTGCTATGGCGAACAGGCTTCGCAGACAGGCCTTCATATGCTCCTCTAGTTTTTGTTCAGGCCCATTCAACAAGGGGGCCTTGTTGCGCTCGACCGGCGGCGCACCACAATAACGCGTCCCGCCCGTCCTGAACGCAACACTTTCAAGACCCAGAGGCATATGCCAAAGGGCTGGTGGATGTCAAGAATGCTCGCGCAAGTGCAGCCGGCGGTAGGGTTAAACCCCATGGCGGCGGGCCACGCCGTCTCGTATCTTCACCCAGTGAAAGGACATCATCATGAGCATCGGAGCCATATTGTTGGTTGTGCTGATTCTGGCGCTCTTGGGAGCCATCCCCACGTGGCCCCATAGCAGGAATTGGGGATATTACCCCAGCAGCGGGTTGGGTCTCGTAGTCTTGATCCTGTTTATCTTGGTCTTGGCGGGTCAGCTTTGAACGGCAAACCCCCGGACCGTGAAGCCGGGCTGATCAAGGGTTCTGCGTTGCGACCGGACTGACTAAATTTAGAAACATACATGAAAGCGAAACAGAATTTTCGTACAGTTGTCACGCTGGCCATCTTGGCGGCAGCCTGCCTGCTATTTTCGGGATGCTGGCTTTCTTTTGGGTGACCGCTTCCGGCTCCCGGTGCGCGGTTGCCGGGGACTGGCATCAGCCCCAGCGCACTGACGTGGCTTGAAGTTTAGACGGAAGCCGGAGGGGCGGCAGCCCGTGTGAACTGAAGCGGATCGCCGTGAATCTAATACGGTCACCGATGCTCGCCAATTTTATTATATTGGCGGGAGCTCGCTGGGGCTGCTGGTCTTGGTCATCGTCGTGGTGCGCTTGGCCCGCCGCTTCCCAGACCAGTCTTTTGTGAGCCACACGCTGTCCGCACACGACACCGTATGCGGATTCCCACGGCTGATCTGCACTGTGCGCAGCAAACCAGCGCAGTCGGGGAGCTTGGTGCGGCCCCCCAGGCTATTGCAGCGAATGCAATCCGACCAGGTTGCCTTCGGTGTCGTGGACCAGCGAGATGAAGCCGTACTCGCCGATGGACATCTTCGACCGGTGGATCTGGCCGCCAGCCTTGATAACACGGGCCTCCTCGAGGGCACAGTCTTCGCTCGCGAAGTAGACCAGCGTGCCGCCGCAGCCGTACGGCACGCCTTGCATGCACACCAAGGCGCCGGCACAGCCCCTGCCCTGCATTTCCATCGGGAAGCTCCACATCTCCATGCCCGGGTTCTTGAGCTTCGCCAACTTCACCGCCAGCACCTTTTCATAGAACTTCTTCGCGCGCTTCATGTCCTGCACGTAGATCTCGAACCACCTGACGGGATTATGTTTCATGGCTTTCTTCCTTTCATGGCGGGGTAAAGTACACCGCCTTTCGTGCTCCACCAGTAACGCCGGATCGGAGGTCCGGCGTACCGCAGCAGTGGTGGGTGTTTTGCCTGCGGACGGTATCCGCCGCTTTGTAGGCCGAGTCTCCGACTCGGTGTCTACCCTCTTCAGCCCGTGCGCGCCGGGGCGGAGACCCTTGTATCTCTAATCATCAGAGTTTTCTTTTCCTGGCACAATGTTCAGCAGGCTGGCAGGTCGCTGAACATGCGCCTCTCGCGGAGCGAGAGGCCTACTATGGCGGCGGCTCTGCAAAGTAGTCCTCACGCTCCGCGTGAGGTTTGGGTGTGGCGTAGCCGCGTTAGGCTTTATTGCGGCAGGAAACGCCAGCGGCCAAAGTTTTTTCGGCAGGCGGCGCTTTTGCCAGGCGATTCCCTTGGCCGCAGCTGCGGGACCGGCGGCAGCGGTGACGGCCTTGCACGCGTAGAGGGGCACACCCCCGGCGTGTCGGGCCGAATGGGCGATGGCGGCGGTATGTCCGCAGAGGCGGGCGGTGGCGATGGCGGCGGGATCGGTTGCCGCGCGCGCGGCGGCATGCGCGGCGACAGCGGCGGCGCGGGCCGGGGTACAATTGATTTCGCCGCGCGCCCAGGCGCACGCAGTCTCGATCGCCTTGCGCGGCCGGTCGTCGTGCGGTCGCTGCGCCTCGAACAACCCCAGCACATGCTCCGCACAGTCCGCCGCCCACAGAGCCAATGTCCGCTGCGCCTGACGGTCGCTCTGTTTCTGATCAGTAATCACACGAATGGCCAGAGATCTTTTCCTCTATTCGTAGTGCGTCCACAGTCGGATCACTTTGACAGTCTTGATTGGCTCGATGATTTGGTAGACGAGCCGATGCTGGATATTGATGCGCCGCGAGTAGGCACCGGCCATGTCGCCGATGAGTTTCTCGAAGGGCGGTGGGTTCTGCAGGGGATCGTGCTCAAGAATGGCCAGCAACATTTCTGCCTTTGGCCGCAGGCCGGAAGATGAGAGTTTCTTGGCGTCCTTTTGCGCCTGCTTCGTGAACACCAATTGATACCGTTTCACCAGCGCAGCTCCCGGGAACATTTGCTCACCGGGGTTTTCAAACCTTCGACGATGGAGTCCTTCATGCCGGGGATCGCCGCGAGAAAGAGGGTTTCCTGGATCGCGCGCCAGTCATCCTCGGAAAGCAGCACGCCGTTGTTGCGCTTCCCGGTGATCTGGATGGGTTCATGCGACGCCGCGGTCTCGTCGAGCAGCGCGTACAGTCGCGAGCGTGCCTGGGTTGCCGTCATGGTTGTCATGGGTTCACCTTTTTAACGTGCGCAATAGCGTACGCATGGCACCGCCGATTGTCAATCGGCAAGCGCAACGCACTCGAAAGTCACGCATCATTGACGGCCTTCTGCAACGGCGGTCAGCGACCGCCGACGGCGACCACAGGTCGCCGCTACAGTTGCGCAGGATCCGATCTGTATCCAAGGCGCATTTCGATGTTCACTGCCGCGACCGCCATCGCCTTGCGCGGCCGGTCGTCGTGCGGCTGTTGCGCCTCGAACAACCCCAGCACATGCTCCACACAACCCGCCGCCCACAACGCCAACGCCTGCTGCGCCTGCCGATCAAAAAAGTGCAGCATTACTTCGATTTCTGGGCATTGTAGAGCTGTTTCACTTCGCTATCCGACAAGGCTCTACGATATATCATCACATCATCTATCAGGCCCTTAAAGTGCATGGAGTAACCACCATTTTCCCATTGTCCAATTCTGAAAAATGCATTGGGCAAATGGGGGGTCTTCGAAAAACCTGATCGCAAGAATATTCTTTCGCCGTCAATATAGCCTGCAGCCGTACCATTCCGGGTGCCCACGCCCTTAATGACAGCCGTAAGATGACACCACTTGTCTGTTTCAATCTTTTTTCCGAAGGAAAGCCGGTGATCTTTACCGTCATTGAAATGAACGCAGGGGATAAGATTCCCGAACAACCCCAACTCCAGCCCGAAGCTGCCCGGAGTTTGATAAGTTGTTTGGCCATCCGTTCTACCAACTAAGTGCCGTTGACCGCTAAGATCAGCACATTTCAGCCATACGGCCAAAGTCAACTCCCTGTAAACAGAACCCGAGATGTTGTCCGGCTTGGAGTCGATGGATGTCCCCACGCTGAACTCGCAGGCCGCGTTCCCCAAGCCTCTGGTGTCGCTGACAACCACCGCGTCTTTTAGCATCCCCTCGTGTCCGGTTCCACTCAGGTCGGTAACCTCCTTCCCTCCATCTTTATCGAAAGAATAATAGAGAACACATTCCTTAAGAAGACCGGCCGGAAGAAGCGGCTTGATCTTAACAGCTCCTACCCTTTCTTCCGAAGACCCCTTAGATGCAGCATGGTTCCCTGATGGCGCCGGCAACTTTGTTTGAATGTCTGCCAGCTGAGAGGCCGCTTTGTCCTTCTCCATCTTGACAGCTTTCGCTTCCGTTATGCGGCCTGCCATGACTTCTCTCTTGATGAGCCCATCAAGCGCCTTTGTGTGCTGTCCTAGCAACGTGACCATAGATCGGAAATACAGCTCTGTTGCGGGACGAAACAACGCCGGCGCCTCTCTTGGATTCAGCACGATCTTTTGCACCTTCAATCGTTGTTTTTCGACTTCAAGGACGAGGATGCCTTCCAAGTCGCCTTTCGTTCTCAAGACGTCATTAATCGCGTCCAGCGCCGTGCCGTATTGAGCGAGAAAGGTCTGCTGTTGTTTCTCACAGGCCTGCCGCAACGCATCCAGGGTATTGGCTTGCTGTGCAGAGACCGTTACAGCAAACGCCATCAGCATTACCGTTATCATCGTTTTCGTAGTGGGCTCCTCCCCCGGCTGCTTTAAGCCCAACGGCGTGCTATGCGGCTTTCATGATAATCAGAAGCTCAGCAGCAGCTGCCAGATGTACATGTTGCCGAAGCCGTCCACCTGCTCCCAGATGTTCTTGGCGAGCGCGGCGTCGCCGGTGATCGGGGGGATGGTGGGGAGTTTCTCTGCCCAGGGGAGGACGACGCCGGGGGCGACGCGCGGGGCGGGCCGGCCGCTCATGCCCTTGAGCTTCGCGCGGTCGGCGATGGAGGCGGGCGTCTGCGCGGGCGGCGTGGCGTTCAACTCGGCCTGGCCATCGCCGTAGATGCCGAACTCGCGCGCGGTGTCGGTGAGGGCGCGCATGTTCGCAATACTGGCATCATTCTGCAGGATCGCGCCGGAGTCGAGGATGTAGCCGCCCTGGGACGCGACTTCCGTGATGATGCGCCGGACCAGCGCGCTGACCTCGGCGGGTTTGCCGAAGCTGAGCAGCGTGTTGGGCACGCCGCCGCTGAGCGCGAACTTGTGGTGCAGGCGGCGGTGCGCCTCGAAGACGTCGTCGCGGTCCACGTGATAGACAATGCTGCGCTCGGGCAGTTCGAGGAACGAGTCGTAGTGGTGGTGCCACTTGCCCTCGGCATAGAACAGCGTCTGGCGGCCCTGCTTCCAGAACTCCTCGACGATCGGCTTGAGCGTGGGCCAGTAGATCTCGTTGAACGTCCGCGGGTTGACGAACGGAACGCAGCCGCGGTGCATCCAGAAGCCGATGGGCACGGTGCCGCTCGGGTCGGAGCTGGTCAGGCCGACGTGGCACAGGTGCGGCATCAACGCCTCGCACGCCTTGAGCACCTTCTCCGGCTGGGTCTGGAGGTCGTCGAGCAGGCCGAGGTAGCCGCGCATTTTGTCGGCGATGATGTCGAGCGGCGCCTTGAAGATGCCGGCGATGGCGCTGGGCATGCCGGTCTCGCTGCGCATGCGCGCCACCTGTGGGCCGAAAGCCGTGAAATAGGAGAGCATCGCCATCGAGCTTTTCACGAGCCCGACGCTTGCGCGCTTGCCGCCCGCGGCGACCTCCTCGGAGACGCGCGGCAGCCACTTCTCATAGAGGAAGCCCGTCGGGTCGGCGATCAGCGCGTCGTATTCGTCGGGCTGCATGAACGCCTTTTCCTCGGCCGGCTCGACGTAGTTGAAGCCGACGTCCGGCGGCAGGCCGATGCCGGGGATCGCATAATAGCGCAGCCCCGCCGCCTGCGTCAGGCCGGTCCAGACGTAGACCATGTTCGCGACCATCGCGTCCCAGTCGAAGTCATGCGCGCACTTGATGACCGCCTCGAAGGCCTTGGTGTAGTCGTGCGTCACCTCCTGGCAGGTCATCCCCGCGACCTTGGCGGTGAATTCCGCGACGAACGGGCGGATCGGCACGCGGTCCGGCTTCTCGTTGCGCATCGCCGTCACATACCGCGCCAGCCGGCGCTGGTAGAGCTGTTCCATGTCCTGGCTCATGTTGTTCTCCTTCGCTTCCTAATCCTAATCGTTCCCGCCCTCCGCCTCTGTAGCGGCGGTCTGTGACCGCCGTCGGCGACCACAGGTCGCCGCTACAGAAAACGGCTCGCCGGGAGGCTCGCCCTCCCAAGCACTATGCAAAATCATAGACCACGCACTTGCTGCAGTTCGGCTTGAATGCCTTCTCGACAAACTCCAGGTGCAGCGGGTGGCTTTGATAGGCATCCTGCGCCGCCTTGTCATCAAAGAGAATGTTCAGCGCCACTTGATAGGTCTGTTCCACCACCGGCCGCGCGCTCGGCACCATCCGGCCGACATGGAAGCTGCGGGCGCCGGGTACGGCGGCGAGATATTTCCGGGCGCCGGCGAGCAGTGCGTCGGCCGCGCCGGGCACCTCGGGCTTCGTCCAAAAGATCACCACATGCGAGAACATGGCTGTCCCTTTCGTTTGACGCAGCACACCATAGCGGCCCGCGCGCCCGGCGGCAATACTCCAGACAAGTCGGATGCGAAATGCGGAGTTCATCCGGCTGGTGGCGTGTTGTGTGTGTCTGCTCCCGCTAGCTGGGAGCGGCGGCATTTCCGGCTTCGTCCAAGCACTGCGCCGGGACGAGCCTGCCGCCGGAATAGTGGGTTCAATTCCTGTTGAGACAGACGGCGAGGCTACGTGCTGGCAGGCCGGTGTGGCCCGCCCGCGCTCCGCTTGACACCCCACCCCGCCGCGCTTACGGTTTGCGCACCATCAGCAGGAGGAGCCCATGAGCGCAGCAAAACCTATCCGCATCGGCATCGTCGGCGCGGGCGCGAACACCCGCGCCCGGCACATCCCCGGTCTCAAGGCGCAGCCGGGCGTCGCAATCACCTGCGTCTGCAACCGCACGCGCGAGTCCGGCGCGGCGATCGCGCGCGAGTTCGGCATCCCCTATGTGCACACGCAGTGGGCCGAGCTCGTCGCCGATCCGGATGTGGACGCGGTCGTCATCGGGACCTGGCCCTACCTGCATGCGCCGATCACGCTGGCCGCGCTCGCCGCCGGCAAGCACGTCCTGACCGAGGCCCGCCTCGCGATGAACGCCGCCGAGGCCCGCGCGATGCTCGCCGCGGCGCAGGCCCGCCCGGAACTGGTCGCGCAGGTCGTCCCCGCCCCGTTCAGCTTGGGCGTGGACCTGACCATCCGGCGGCTGCTGGCGGAAAAATTCATCGGCGACCTGCTCGCGATCGAACACCGCGACGCGGGCGGCTGGCTCGACCGCGCCGGCGCGCTCACCTGGCGCCAGGACCGTGACCTGAGCGGGCTGAATGTGATGCTGCTCGGCATCGTCTATGAAATGATCCTGCGCTGGGCCGGCGAGGCCACGCTGGTCACCGCGCTGGCGAAGACGTTTGTCCCGCAGCGCCGCTCCGCGGGTGAATGGAAACCCGTGCTGGTCCCCGACCACCTTGAGGTGCTGGCCGACCTCGCCTGTGGGGCACAGCTACGCATCCGGCAGAGCGCCGTCGCCGCGCTCGACGAGGGCGCCGGCACCTGGCTGTTCGGCAGCGACGGAACCCTGCGCTTCCACGACGGCAAACTTTTCGGCGCGCAGCGCGGCGAGACCGCGCTGCGGCCCCTGGAGATCCCGCCGCACGAGCGCGGCGCCTGGCGCGTCGAGGAGGAATACATCAACGCGATCCGCGGGAAGGAAAAAGTGAAACTAACCACCTTTGCCGACGGCGTGAAGTACATGGAATTCACCGAGGCCGTCGCCCGCAGCCTCGCCGAGCGCCGCGCCATCGCCCTGCCGCTGCCCTGACGCGCCGCCTGGCAAATCCGCATACAAGTTTTCCAAAGCTGGAAACTGCGGCGCAACGGTGCCGCACCGATGCCTCGATTTATTCTTCTGGACAGCGTTTCTTCTTTGCGATAGACGACGAGGGTGCAGGGGAAAGCGCGGGGCCATACTTCCCTTTGGATCTCGCGCCAGCGCAAAGGGGTAACGTCATGAAATGGACGACTTGGCATGGGCGGTCATGGGTGGGCTTGAAGGTCATGCTGGTGCTGGGACTGCCGTGGGCGGGTCCGCTGCACGCCGCCGACGATAGCTGGGTCAACAGTTCCAGCGATTATTGGGACATCGGCAGCAACTGGACTCCCGCCGTCGCACC
This sequence comes from uncultured Lentisphaerota bacterium, assembly GCA_903912445.1. Lineage (GTDB taxonomy): Bacteria > Verrucomicrobiota > Kiritimatiellia > CAIQIC01 > CAIQIC01 > DP16D-bin41. Next base: position 1,368 of record CAIWHP010000103.1, on the reverse strand, counting down.
GTCCAATAACTTCGGAACCATCTGGATCACGAACGCGTTGAGCAAAAAAGTCACCATTGACAACGTAACCGCTGCCATACCCGGGGTCATGACCATCAGCAACCTGACGATCGCGGGCGTCGGCGCGGGCACCAATACACTTTTCCTGAACACCTCTGGCAGCGCCACGCCGCTGCGGGTGCTCTCCAACCTCACCCTCAACGCCGGCAGCTTCCTCCAGCTCACACAGTCCCTGTTGCGGGTGGACACCGGCACGTTCAACGTGGAGGGCGGCGTCCTGCTGCAGCAAAGCGGTGCCATCACCTCCAGTTATCGTACGGTGATCGGGGATACCGGTAGCGGCACACTGACGCTGCAGGGCGGTAAGTTCATGCAATCGGCCGGCAACCTGGTCTTGGGCCTCCACGAGGGCGCCACCGGCAGCGTCAACCTCACCGGCGGACAGCTCACCGTCACCAGCGGCGAGCTCTCGGTCGGCTATTCCAGTTCCGGCAGCACGCTGACCCTCGCCAACGGCGGCAATGTCTACAGCGCCAACAGCTACATCGGCCAATTATCCAACGCCAGCAACAACGTGGTCACCGTCAGGGGTTCCGGCTCCGTCTGGAACAACGGCGGCGACCTCTACATCGGCAACTACGGCTCCGGCAACAGGCTGACCATCACCAATGGCGGCAGCGTCTACAACACCATCGGGACTATTGGCGCCAACAGCGGCGGCAACAGCAACGCCGTCACCGTCACCGGCGCCGGTTCCGGCTGGACCAACAGCGATGTCCTCTACATCGGCAACTACGGCGCCGGCAACAGCCTGACCATCACCAACCACGGCACCGTCTCCAGCGCCGCCGGCTCCATCGGCGCCAACAGCAGCGCCACGGGCAACAGCGTGACGGTCACGGGGTCTGGCTCGGTCTGGACCAACGGCGGCAGCCTCTACCTTGGCAACGTCGGCGCCGGCAACACGCTGACCATCGCCAACAGCGGCACCGTCTTCTCCGCCGGCGGCTTCATCGGCAACAACGCCGGCGCCAGCAACAACGCCATCCTCGTCACCGGGGCCGGTTCCATCTGGAACAGCAGCGGCGGACTCTACGTCGGCTTCGTCGATGACGGCAACACGGTGACCCTCACCAATGGCGGCGCGGTGACGGTCGGCGGCTCGCTCGTCATCAGCTCGTCCGCCGGCGCCAGCAACAATGCCGTCAACCTCTACGGCGGCCAGTTGACTGTCACCAACGCCGCCCTCGTAGTCGGGCACCGCGGCGCCGCCCAGCTGAACCTCTACGGCGGGACCCTGCTGGCCAAGCAACTGCTGGTCACCAACGGCATCAACAGCGTCGTCCACTTCAACGGCGGCACGCTCAT